>NZ_CP139247.1:1800000-1985000 GCF_034087045.1 Chitinophaga sancti
CGCATTTTCTTCTTTACTACAGGGAAACCACCACGTTCACTTACACCATTTACTACTTCATCATTGGCCAGAACGGTACCCAGTGCGGCACACCAGTTCACCTCTGCATAAGCGAGGAACGCGATGCGGTAATGCATGAGGATCTCACGCTGATGGGCCTCGTCATAACCTTTCCACTCTTCAGCTGTAAAGTTGAGGGCACGATCGCCAGGGCATTCGTGGGCATTGTTACCTTCTTTTTCGAAGATGGCGGTCAGTTCTGGAATGCGTTTGGCTTTCTGGGCGTTACGGTCAAACCAGCTATCGAACAGCTGAAGGAAGAGCCATTGTGTCCATTTATAGTAATCGGGATTACTGGTATTCACCTCTCTTTCCCAGTCAAAGCAAAACCCGATGTTCCCCAGTTGTTTACGGAAGGCCGCAATATTTTCGGCAGTAGTCACTGCGGGGTGCTGACCTGTTTCCAGGGCATACTGTTCTGCCGGCAGACCGAAGGCATCCCAGCCCATGGGATGTAGCACATTAAAGCCTTTTAGTCTTTTATAACGAGCATAGATATCAGACGAAATATATCCCAGCGGATGGCCTACATGGAGGCCCGCTCCTGAAGGATAAGGAAACATATCAAGTACATAACACTTGGGCTTTTGGCTATTGATGCTAACCCTGTAAGCATTCGAGCTGCCCCAGGAGTCCTGCCACTTTTTCTCAATAGCCCTGAAATTATATTCCATATAATTGTTGAATTAACCGGACGTAACGCTACGCCCTAGTTGACTTAAAATAACGTTAAAGGATGACAAAAGTAAACATAACTGCTAATTTTTATTATTTTCGCCTATAAACGGTAGTTTAATGGCGCAGCAACCCGGGAAATCATCTTCAAAAAAATCCAAACCTTCTTATTTGTATTCCATTATTGGAGTGGCACTTGTCCTGTTCCTGCTGGGAACCTTGGGTCTCATAGTGATCCATGCCAATAAGCTCAGTGAATATTTTAAAGAAAGCATTGAAATTCAGGTGATCCTTAGGGACAACGTGAAAGAAGAGCAGGCGATCGCTCTTCGTGATTCCATTGCAGGCAGGCCTTATGTCAAGTCGATCGAATATGTATCCAAAGATATGGCGGCCGAGCGCTTTAAAAAGGAGTTTGGAGAGGATTTTATCACCCTGCTGCAATATAACCCATTGTATGCCAGTATCAATGTAAAAGGTAACGCCCGGTATGTAAATCCGGACAGCCTGGCAGTGATTGAGGCAAATCTGGGTCAGCAGAGTATAGTAAGAGAAATTTCTTACCAGAGAGGGCTGGTATCCAAGCTGAATGAGAATGTGCGTAAGATCGGGTTCGTGATCCTCGGCATCTCAGTTATGCTTGCGCTGGTAGTCATCGTGCTGATAGACAATACGATACGTCTGGCCATGTTCAGCAACCGCTTCCTGATTAAGACCATGCAGATGGTAGGGGCCACCAGGTGGTTCATAGCCAAGCCTTTCGACCTGCGTAGTATCATCAATGGGGCCTTGAGTGCCATATTGGCTATTGCCGGTTTGATAGGGATTCTCTATTTTGCAGACCAGTTACTTCCAGAGCTTAGTGCCATGCGGGATTACTTTATGACATCTGTCCTCTTTATAGGCATGATTGTAATAGGTATCTTTATCTCGCTGGTGAGTACGCATCGTTCGGTAATGAAATACCTGCGACTGAAACTGGATGATTTATATTGATTGATAATTTTCTACATCATATGATTAAAGAAACCAAACAAGCAGATAAGGCAGTCATTGATAGCCGCCCTGTTTTTGCAAAAGATAACTATAAATTGATGATAGCGGGTCTGGTGATCACTGTAATCGGCTTTCTGCTGATGACTGGTGGTTACAATGATGATGCTACCAAATTCAAACCAGAAGAAGTGTATAGTTTCCAGCGTATTACCCTGGCGCCTATCGTGATCCTGCTGGGTCTGGCAGTAGAGGTTTTTGCGATAATGCGTAAACCAAAGCAATAATACCTGCAACTTATTATAATACAGGCGATGATACTGATTCATCGCTTTTTTTTATTTAAACGGATAAATCAGCTATTTCCATGAGCATTCTGGATGCCATTATCATTGCTATTGTTGAAGGATTAACCGAGTTTTTACCCATTTCGTCTACTGGTCACATGGTCATTACCAGTGCAATACTGGGTATCGGGGACGACGAGTTTACTAAATTGTTTGAGATTGTAATACAGCTGGGGGCAATATTAGCTGTCGTGGTTTTGTACTGGAAAAAATTCTTTGTGTTCGATAAGAACCGCATTCCTTTTTATCTCAAACTGGTATTGGCTACCATTCCTGCGCTGATCCTGGGTTTCCTGTTCCATCACAAGATCAAGGACCTGATGGGTTCTCCTGCAGTGGTTGCGGCCAGCCTGTTCCTGGGTGGTATTGTATTATTGTTTGTGGACAACTGGTTTAAGAATCCAACCATTGACAAGGATGAACAGGTGGACAATTTCAGGGCTATCCGCATTGGTTTTTTCCAGTGCCTGGCGTTGATTCCGGGTGTGAGTCGCAGTGCCGCATCCATCATAGGTGGTATGCAGCAAAAGCTGACCCGCAATGCTGCTGCTGAATTTTCGTTTTTCCTGGCCGTACCAACCATGTTCGCAGCAACCTGCTATGACCTGTATAAAAGCAAAGATGCCCTGGCAAGCAATACCGGCAATTTCCAGCTGCTGATCATTGGTTTTGTCATTGCATTTATCGTAGCATTAGTTGCCATCAAGTTCTTTATCGGCGTATTGAAAAGATATGGTTTCCGTGTATGGGGTGTATACCGCATACTTGTAGGAGGTGCTATCCTGGCAGCTATGGCGATGGGATACAACCTGACCGTAGGCTAAGAAAGTAAATTATTCCTATATCCAACATGAAGAAGGTTTTATTACCCCTGATGGGCTGCCTGGTGGCAATGGCCACCTATGGACAGCAAAATTATGTTCCCGGGACAGTAGCTATTCCTCAACAAGATGATTCCCTGAGAGGATTTATTGATTTCAAAAACTGGACGAGCAGCCCGGGAGAAATTCATTTCAAAAGTACTCAAAATGGAACCGTCACTAAGTACACTCCTGACCAGATCAGTGGTTTTACCATGCAGTCGAATGGAGAAATTATATACGTGTCGAAGCATTTGCTGCTGGATGTAACACCATATATTGTTTCTACCACACAAAGGGTGACACAACCAGAAACAGAATTGATGGATTCTACCGTATTTATTCAGCAACTTGTAGTGGGCGATTATAACCTGTATACTTATACTGATAAATACCAGCGCGTACACTTTATGTATGGTGTGCCAGGACAGGAAATCCAGGAACTCAAGTACATCAAGACATTGGTACCTGCTCCTGAGGGATCCAAACTCTATGAAAAGAGGGAATATCAGGAGCAACTGTCCACCCTGTTCAAGGACGACAGCAAGATAGCCAGACAGGCAAGGAATGTGGAATACCGCGATGATAAGCTGATTGCTTTATTTGTTGCTTATCATCAAAAGCAGCACCCGGATGAAAAGGTAGCTGTGAAGCAAAACAAAAAGAATCCAGTCTATTGGGGGATAGTAGCAGGTCCGTCATTCAATAGCTTCAAAATGAAGAACGGAGAAGATTATAACCGGCATGGCGATTATAGTTCTTCTGTTGGCCCTGTAGCAGGATTATTCCTGGATATTCCATTTGGGGGTGCTACCAGGAAGTTTTCATTGTACAATGAACTGATCTTTAAGTCATACAGCACGGATGCGAAGATGGACATGTCCAGACTACTTGAAGGTGACGTGACTACTTTTAAATTGAATTATGTGCAGATAAATATCATGGCACAGTATATATATCCCAGAGGACTCGTAAGGCCGTTTGTTCATATTGGTGTAGGCAATGCGTTGCTTATTAATGAGAAAAAGAATGATTACTATGATGCAAGTAGGGATGAACATAGTGACGCTGTGAGTGATATCCGCAAATTGGAACAATCTCTTGTTGGCGGAGTTGGTGTGAAGGTAAGCCGCTTCCAGCTGGAAGTTCGGGGTGCTACTACGACTGGCTGGATGCCAACGGCAATGGTCTCTATGCCGGTCAATTCATTACAGATAATTGCCGGAGTAAGATTATAATAAAAAGCTTCTGCCAGGGCAGAAGCTTTTTTATTATCCCTTCACTGCCAGTAGCAGCTCGAGGTCAGTATATTTTAGTTTGAACTTTTCACTCAGGTGATAGTTGGTCAATGCCCCTTTATAGAGATAGATCCCATTCCGCACTCCTCTCTTGATCCACACCAGGTTCTCAAAACCACCATCATCTGCTGCTTCCAGCAATAATGGCATCAGTACATTACTGATAGCTTCAGAAGCTGTGCGTGCAAATCCTGATGGAATATTAGGTACGCAATAGTGAATTACATCGTACTTCTTGAATATCGGGTTTTCATGACTGGTGATCTCTGATGTTTCAAAACAACCGCCTCTGTCTATACTTACATCTACAATCACAGATCCTGCTTTCATGTTGCTCACCATTGATTCGGAGACTACAATAGGTGTACGGCCTGACTGAGAAGACAAAGCGCCGACTGCTACATCAGCATTCCGCAGCTGCTCTGCCAGTACTTTGGGCTGAATAACGGAGGTAAATACACGAACGCCGATGTTGTTTTGCAGGCGTTTCAGTTTATAGATGTTATTGTCGAATACTTTTACAGAAGAACCCAGGGCCATGGCAGTACGGGCTGCAAATTCGCCTACAATGCCTGCGCCGATGATCACTACCTTGGTAGGAGGTATACCCGTTACACCGCCCAACAGAATACCTTTCCCTTTATTGCTGTTGCTCAGGTACTGACTGGCCAGCAGCATGACAGCGCCACCAGCTATCTCGCTCATAGCTCTTACAATAGGGTAGGTGCCTGCATCGTCTTTGAGATTTTCGAACGAGAGCAGGGTAATCCGCTTCTCCATCATCTTTTGTACCTGCTCTATTTTCAGGGCAGCCAGGTGGATGGGAGAGATCACGATCTGGTGAGGATGCAGCAGCTCTATTTCCTCATCGTTGAGTGGGGCTGATTTTACAATGATCTCCGCTTTGTATACTTCTTTCTTATCGTACAATATTTCGGCGCCGGCTTCTGAAAAATCTGTGTCATAAAAATGGGAGCCATCGCCTGCCTTATGTTCTACCACGATATGATGACCATTGCTGGCCAGTATACTTACCGCATCGGGTGTAAGCGCTATGCGGTTTTCCTGGAAGGACGTTTCTTTTGGAATACCTATGAATAAACGGGAATTTTTCTGCGGAATATCCAACGTTTCTTCCAGCGGTGAATATGTAAAGCCAGCACTCACAACAGGTTTTTGCCTTTGCTCCATATAGTTGTCAAAATTGATCCGGGTGAATTTATCCTTGTAATCAAAGATACATTATTTGTTCAAAGCAATGTATCAGGAAACCCGCAGCTGTCTCCGCTGATCAGGTAATACTGTCAATTGCAATCGAATGGTGTCTGCAGGTAATAATTCCTGGATGATATCCGGCCATTCTACAAAACATATTGCGCCCTCCTGGTAGAGGGTATCCTCTACACCCGCGCCTATTGCCTCTTCCTCATCACGTAACCGATACAGATCCAGGTGATAAATATTACGTGTTACACCGTCATTTGTACGATAGTTGTACTGGTTAATAATGGAGAAGGTCGGACTGGCAGTTGTATCCTCCACGCCTTTTGCCGCACACAGTGCCTTTACAAAAGTAGTTTTGCCGGCACCCATGGCTCCCTCAAGGGTAAAAATCTGTTGCGCTCCATATTGTGCCCAGAAACTTTGGGCTACCTTGGGCAGCTCCTCAATAGTAAAGGTCCATTCCATCTCGTAAATGTAATTAAATAACCGTAATCTATTGGTTGATACTGCGTTGCATTAATAAAAGACTTTACAGAAACAATTGATTTTCTGTTACTTTCATATTGGCTTGCCACTCCGTTGCATTAATATTTTATTCACATGAATCGGGGGTGGATACCTTTGTAACGTTAATCAGTCACTAATGGAAACGATCAGTTGTAAAGTTAAAGGAATGAACTGTACCAGTTGTGCCTTGACGGTATCAAAATACCTTCAGCACAAAGGTATGCAGGATGTGAATGTTAGTTTTGCCACAGAGGAATTGAGTTTTACCCTGCCTGAAGGAATTGAGACAAATCCCAAAGATATTCTCTCTGGTATCGATCAGCTGGGCTACCAGGTGGTATTACCTAACCAACCTCAACCCAAGGCGGCTTTTCTGCGTACACTGACATTTAAGTTTATTTTCTGCGCCATCTTTACAGCTCCTTTGTTATTACATATGTGGGTACACTGGGCATGGCTCCATGATCCTGTTGTACAGCTTTGCCTTGCTACACCCGTTTTTCTGACGGGGATGTGGCATTTTGGCCGGAGTGCGATCCGCTCTCTTGTAAACGGGATGGCGAATATGGATGTGCTGATTGCTTTGGGTGCCATCGCTGCTTATGGCTATAGCCTTACTGGTACAATCCTGCACCTGGGGCCAGACTATATGTTTTACGAAACGGCTGCTGCCATCATCACCCTGGTATTCCTGGGCAACCTGCTGGAAGAGCGTTCTGTAAAGCAAACCACTACTGCAATTACGGCCCTTGCAAAGATGCAGGTAACAACCGCCAATCGTATTGAAGAACACGGTGATCATGAACATATTCATGTAGTAGACAACCAGGCCCTGCGCACTGGTGATAAAGTATTGGTGAACACGGGCGATATGATTCCCATGGATGGCACCATCTACTGGGGGAGTGGCCTCATCAATGAATCTATGATCACTGGTGAAAGCACCCCTGTACGTAAAGGCGAAAAAGATAAAGGTATTGGTGGCACTATCCTGGAAGAAGGTAGTATCAAAATGTTCATCACCGCTACCGGAAAAGATACGGTTCTCTCTTACATCATCGACCTCGTAAAACAGGCACAGGGCAATAAACCGCCCATGCAGAAACTGGCTGATAAGATCAGTGCCATCTTCGTACCATTGGTATTAGGGATTGCAGTACTGACCTTTTTAGGTTGGGCGATATTTGGACATATCACCATTGGCGCCGCTATTATGCGGAGTATCGCTGTACTGGTCATCGCCTGTCCATGTGCCATGGGACTCGCTACGCCGGCAGCCGTTATGGTGGGATTGGGCAGAGCAGCAAAAAATGGTATTCTCATCAAGGGTGCCCAAACCCTGGAAGCCTTTAAGGATATAAAATACGTAGTACTGGATAAAACCGGTACCCTCACTACCGGCAAACTGCAGCTGGGCAATTATCACTACGAAGGTATGACCGAAAGGGAATTTGCCCAGACAGTGTATAGCCTGGAGAAATTCTCTTCTCACCCTATTGCCCGTTCACTTGTGAGTATCTGGAAGAAAGAAGGAGAAGTGAAGCTGACACAGATCCGTGAAATAAAAGGTCGTGGTATGCAGGCAAAAGACTCCGCAGGCAATGAATGGCAGCTGGGTTCCTTTGAAATGGCGAAACATACGACTGCTGATGATAGCCATAACCTCTACCTGCTGAAGAATGGTCAACTGACAGGCTGGATAGACCTGATCGATGAAGTAAGACCTGATGCAGCAGAAATGGTGGCCATGTTGCAAAGCAGAGGTATTACAACCGTGCTGCTGAGTGGAGATACAGAACGTAAATGTCGTGAACTGGCCGCGTTGACAGGCATCCGGGAAGTATACTCCAGCCAGACACCAGAACAGAAATTACAGCAAATAGACCGTCTTATGCAAGCCGCACCGGTAGCTATGGTAGGCGATGGTATCAACGATGCACCGGCATTGGCCAGGGCTACGATTGGTATCTCCCTAAGTGATGCCACGCATATTGCTATGCAGAGTGCCAATGTGATCTTATTAAATAGCAAATTGTCTTCCCTGCCGCTAGCATTGGGGCTGGGTAAACATACCTTTCTCACTATACAACAGAATCTTTTCTGGGCATTCCTGTACAATGTGATTGCCATTCCATTTGCTGCCTTTGGGGTATTGAGCCCTATATCCGGTGCGGGTGTGATGGCGCTTTCAGATATCGTACTGGCCGCGAATTCTGTGCGCCTGCGGTACAAGAGAGTAATATAGTTACATTTACAGTGTGACTACTCCAACAGAAATACTGAAAAAATATTGGGGCTATGACCAATTCCGTCCTTTGCAGGAAGACATTATTCAGTCTGTCTGCAATTGGCAGGATACACTGGCATTGATGCCCACCGGAGGTGGAAAATCCATCTGCTTCCAGGTACCGGCACTCATGAAAGAAGGGCTTTGCCTGGTGGTCACACCCCTTATTGCATTGATGAAGGATCAGGTGGCAAATTTGCGTAGCCGGAATATTCCTGCTGCTGCTATCTATGCGGGTATGTATTACCAGGATGTGGAGAAGTTGCTGGAAGAGGCACGCCGTGGTACGTATAAGTTTCTCTATGTATCGCCTGAGCGATTACAGAGTCGCCGGTTTTTAGAATACTGCGATGGATTGCCGGTTACACTGCTGGCGATAGATGAAGCACACTGTATTTCTCAATGGGGGTATGATTTCAGACCTGCCTATCTGGAGATCGCAGAGATCAGAACACAGTTTCCGGGTGTACCGGTATTAGCACTCACCGCATCGGCTACCCCAAAGGTACAGCAGGACATCTGCGAAAAGCTGCGCATGCAAAAGCCGGCTATTTTCAGCAAGAGCTTTGTACGTAGCAATCTTTCCTACAGCGTGATTGAAGAAGGGGATAAGCACCCCAGGTTATTACACATCTTACAGCGGGTACCAGGCAGTGCCATCATCTATTGCCGCAATCGGAAAGGCACCCGTGAGCTGGCGGATATGCTGGAACAGAACGGGATTTCTGCCAGTTATTATCATGCCGGACTAACAGGAGAGGAACGCACTGCCCGTCAGGAATTGTGGATAGAGGGCAAAATCAGGGTGATGGTGTGTACCAACGCATTTGGGATGGGGATCGATAAGCCGGATGTAAGAGTAGTGATACATGCAGATGCCCCGGAGAGCCTGGAGGGTTATTACCAGGAAGCTGGCAGAGGTGGGAGAGATGAGCAGAAGGCATATGCTGTATTGTTGTACCATTCTTCAGAGCTGGATAGAATGACGGAGATGATTGCCTTGCAGTTTCCCGGTCAGGATCAGGTGAGAGGTGTGTATCAGGCGCTGGTGAATTATTTACAGGTACCGGTAGGTGGAGGAGAAGGTGTGTACTTTGATTTTGATATCAATGACTTCGTACAGAAATTCGAACTGAATATAACAGTGGCATATAGTGCCTTGCGCATATTGGAGCAGGAAGGTATTTTGCAGCTGAGTGAGAGTGTGTTTATGCCTTCAATGGTGGAATTTATTGTTAACAGGCAAACGTTGTTTGCATTTGATGCCGCACAACCGGCGTTGTCTGCGCTGGTGCAAACTTTATTACGCACTTATGAAGGGATCTTTGATAATCCCGTTCCGGTGTATGAAAGGCAGCTTCTGCGGATTCTGCGTATCAAAGAGCAGGAGGTGATACTGGGATTACAACAGCTGCATCAGCGAGGGATAATCCGGTATAAACAACGTAAGACAGTACCACAGTTATCTTTTGTAGAGCAGCGGGTATCTACGCAACATTTAAGGATAGATACAGAACGGGTGAAGGCGAGAATGAAGGCTTACAAGGATAGGCTGGATGCGATGTTGGAATATGTTCGGAATAAAAAGCAGTGTCGGACACAGTTATTAGTACAGTATTTTGGAGAACACGATGCACAGCCTTGCGGAATCTGTGATGTATGTATAGCGCAGAAGAAAAAGCCAGCAGATTTTAAGGCGATATCGGGGTTGTTATTGGCAGAGCTAAGTGAGGTTCCTATGGAATGGGAAGTGATTCAGAATAAGCTAAAAGAGGTGGATGAAGCGGAGTTGATGGAGGTGACGCAATTTATGATCAGTGAGGAAATTATTATAAGAGATGAAGAAGGCCGCTTTTACCGTAAGTAAAAGCGGCCTTTCGAAATTATTTAAGAGCAATAACTTTCTTTGCATCACTACTTTCAAATGCCGCCTCAATAATCCTGATCACATTCACCGCATCTTGTGCAGGTACAGGATTCGGCCCTTTACCATTGAGTGCATCATATATGCCATCATAGTATTCGAGGTAGTCTCCCTTTGGAGATGGCAGGTATTCCCTCACCACCTTTCCATCTCTTTCTGTATGCAGCAATCCCCACTCATGAATCCCTTCCACACCCCATCCAGGCGCTCCCGGCATCAATCCCTGCTGCAACATCGTTTCCTGCGTATCTGCTTTCGTTTTTATAAAAGAACCTTTCCGCCCATGAAACTGATAAGAAGGAATCGGTTCTCTGGTGAGATAAGAGCATTTCAACCTCACTCTTAGATGTTCATAAAAATAAACCAGCTCAAAGTAATCATCCACCAGTGACTCCTTCCTGATCGTCCTGATATCCGCCCATATTGCATCCGGCATTCCAAACAGTATCAGCGCCTGATCTACCAGGTGTGAACCCAGGTCATACAACCCGCCAGTACCCGGTAGTTTCTCTTCCTTATGTTTCTTATAACTCAGCTCCTCACGATAACGATCATAATGAATCTCTGCTTCCAGCAAATCACCCAGATCGCCACTGTTCAGCACCTGTTTTACAATCTTAAAATCACTATCAAAGCGTCTGTTATGGTACACGCTTAACAGCAACCCTTTTGAAGCCGCCAGTTCTGCCAGCTCTTCCCCTTCTGCAGCATGCACTGTAAAAGGTTTTTCTACTATTACATTCTTTCCCGCTTCCAGCGCAGCCTTGGCGTATTCGTAATGGGTATAGTTAGGTGTATTGATTACGATCAGATCCAGTTCAGGATCCTGAATCATATCCGCTACACTGGTATATACTTTCACATCGGGATAGCGCTGTCTTGCGAGGTTCTTACTTCGCTCCACTACAGCATAGAAGGTAAACCCCGGATGTGTGTGAATAAACGGTGCGTGAAAGATATGTCCTGACATACCATAGGAACAAATCCCTGCTTTGATAATTTTCTCCATATCCTAGATTTTAATTAAAACCAGCTACTACTTTTTTTGCTGCTCTTACCGCCTAATCCCAGGGCGCCCAGCAGGCTCCTTGTGATCATCGTAGTTGCTGTTCGGCCCACTTGTTTGGCGATAGGACTGCTTAGTACAGTGTCTAATATACTCTTCTCTTCGGGTTGTTTTTTGCCTCCGGCAGTTTTCGCTGCAGGGGCACTTTTTTCTGCTGCTTCCTGCAGCTTTGCTGTCAGGATTTCATATGCACTTTCATGATCGATCTCCTGATTATACTTCTGCGCGATTTTGCTGCTGTTTACCAGTGCATCCATCTCTGCCGCAGAGAGTATATCCATCCGGGAGCGTGGTGTTACCAGCATGGTGGCAGCCAGTGGCGTAGGTATACCTTTCTCATTCAGACAGGTGAACAATGCTTCACCAATACCAATCTGTGTGAGTAGTTCATCTGTTTTATAGAAATCAGATAGCGGATAGTTCTCGGCCGTCTGCTTAATCGTCTTACGGTCATTGGCAGTAAATGCACGCAGTGCATGCTGTACTTTCATACCCAGTTGTCCAAGTATAGATGGTGGTACATCCATTGGATTTTGTGTACAGAAAAAGATACCCACACCTTTTGAACGGATCAGTTTAATGATTGTTTCGATCTGCTGCAACAGTGCAGAACTGGCTTCCTGGAATACCAGGTGCGCTTCGTCTATAAACAGTACCAGCTTTGGTTTATCCATATCACCTTCTTCAGGCAATGTAGCATACAGCTCTGCCAGCAGGCTAAGCATGAATGTGGAAAACAGCTTTGGTTTATCCTGGATATCCGCTACTCTTACGATGGAAATCACTCCTCTGCCATCATCACTGATGCGTAGGAGGTCATCTACTTCAAAAGAGGTTTCGCCAAAGAATTTATCAGCACCCTGTTGTTCCAGCGCAATTACTTTTCTGAGCACAGTACCTGCTGAAGTGGTAGAGATCTTACCATAATCTTTTTCCAGTTCAGCCTTACCTTCATCACTCACATACTGCAATACTTTCTTGAAATCTTTCAGGTCCAGCAGGGGCAGTTTACTTTCATCACAATATTTAAATATCATGGCCACCAGGCCTTCCTGTGTATCGTTCAGTTCTAATATTCTGGACAATAATATCGGGCCAAATTCACTCACCGTTGCTCTCAGGCGCGCGCCTTTTTCATCACTGAGTGAAAGCAGTTCTACAGGGTAGCCGGAAGGAGACCAGCTGCCGCCGATTTTCTCATATCGCTCTTTGATCCTGTCACTGTTAGTGCCGGCGGCCGCAACGCCACTCAGGTCACCTTTAATATCCATGAGCAGTACAGGTACGCTGGCATCGCTCAGCCCTTCTGCAATCACCTGCAGGGTTTTGGTTTTACCTGTACCTGTGGCGCCGGCTATCAATCCATGCCTGTTCATCGTTTTCAATGGCAGGAACACATCCGCACCACTCACGACATCGCCATCCAGCATGGCGCAGCCCAGTTTAAATCGTTCACCCTTGAAGGTATATCCACTTTGGATATGCGACAGAAATGCTTCTTTATCAGCCATGGGGTATTAAAATTTCTCTGAAGATAAAAAAAGGGCTGTAATCACTTACAGCCCTTTTTGAAATTTTTATGAAAAAAGCATTAGAGATCTTCTTCTCTTTCCAGCATCAGTATCGCACTCTGCGGTACGATAAAGTACTTTTCGCCCTGGTATGACACTTCCGTGGAGCCATTGAGCAGGAAGATAGCCAGATCGCCTTCCTTTACCTGTAAAGGAATATACTTCACTTTCTCATCTTCTCCCTTCCAGGCATCATCATCCTCAGAAGGTAATGGAAGGGCATATCCAGGACCTGTTTTGATGACATATCCAGATTGAACCTTTTCCTTTTCCTGCATACCGGGAGGCAAAAATAGCCCGCTTTCTGTACGTTCATTGGGGGTAAGTGGTTGTACCAGTACCCTGTCGCCTACAACAATCAGCTTTTTCAATTTATTATCTATTGTCAGGTGTGTTGCCATGATCTATGTAATACAAAATGTATGCAGCAGGTACGTGTCGTGCCAAGATGGCATACATTATAGCGCAGACAACGGGAAGGTATCGCCTGCGCGGATGCCTTTCTCCGTTTGTTGCAGCACGAGGCATTCTACCTTCGGATCATGCTCTAAATACAGTACATACTGCTGCTCCAGTGCTTCAGTCAGGTAACTTTTTTTCTCCTGAAGGGTTGTCAGCGGGAACATATCGTATGCCATTACGTATGGCAGTGGAATATGTCCGATGCCAGGCAACAGGTCTGCCATATACAGGATGGTTTTATCCTTGTATTTGATCTGTGGCAGCATTTGTGCATCTGTATGTCCGTTTACAAACCGGATATTGATATTGTCAGTAAAGCTCACGCCTTCCTTTACTTCCACAAATTTCAGCTGACCACTTTCCTGCATGGGCAGGATGTTTTCTTTCAGGAAGGATGCTTTCTCCCTGTCGTTTGGTTTTATCGCCCAGTTCCAGTGATCTTCATTGCTCCAGAAGGTCGCATTTTTGAACGCAGGTACGAGTTTATCGCCCTGTCTTACAATGGAGCCACCGCAATGGTCAAAGTGCAGGTGAGTCAGGAACACATCGGTGATATCATCTTTGTGAAAACCCAGTTTAGCCAGGGAGCTATCCAGGGTTGCATCGCCATGCAGGTGGTAATGGCCAAGCCATTTTGCATCCTGTTTGTTACCAATACCTGTATCTACCAGGATCAGGCGCTTGCCATCTTCGATGAGCAGGCAGCGCATGGCCCAGGAGCATAAATTGTTCTCGTCTGATGGACTTAGTTTGTTCCAAATACTCTTTGGTACTACGCCGTACATAGCACCTCCATCCAGTTTAAAAAAGCCTGTGTCTACGGTATATAGTTTCATACAATTGAGGTTTCTATTGTAGTGCCTTTTGCTTTCTCCGTGCGGAGAACAGCCAAGCGAGGCCCATTAAAAAGAAGGCAGCCAGTGCAATTACAGAATTGCGCATACTACCTGTCAGCTCATGGATATACCCGAAGGTGGTCATACCGATCACGATAGAAAGCTTTTCAGTCACATCATAGTAACTGAAGAAACTTGCGGTATCCTCAGTTTCCGGCATCAGCTTGGCGTAGGTGGAGCGGCTCAGGGACTGAACACCTCCCATTACCAGACCTACAGCTGTGGCCAGTATATAAAAGTCGGTAGCTGTCTGCATACGGTAACCAGCAAAGCAGATGCCTATCCATACGAATATGACTCCAATTAATACAGGCAGGTTGCCATACTTGCCTGAGAGCCATGCCATGCCCGAAGCACCGGCAATCGCTACTAACTGGATCACTACCACTACACTGATGAGGGTGGTAGAAGGCAGGTGTAATTCCTGTGCACCAAAGAGGGTTGCTGCCATCATGACTGTCTGCACACCCATGCTGTAGAAGAAAAAGCCTCTCAGAAAGCGCTTCAGCACAGGCATGGTCTTTACCTGGGCATACACTTTACGCAGCTCAGAGAAGCCTTCTGTGAACACACCAGCTTTATGTTCAGCAATTGTTCCTTTGGAGGCAGGCAATCGTGCAAAGGTGATCTGGGCAAAGCCGATCCACCAGACACCTACCAGCAGGAAGGTAATGAGCACCGCCTGCCCTTCTGTGATACCAAATGGCAGCAGCGCTACCAGTGCAAAACCAACCAGTTGTAACAGTACGCTACCGATATACCCCATGGCAAAGCCTTTGGCACTCACCCGGTCACGGTCTTCCTCTGCTGCTATCTCTGGTAAGTAAGAGTTGTAAAACACCAGTCCTCCGCAGTAGCCGAGGGTAGCGAGGACAAAGAAGATGATACCATATTCGACATTGCCGCCGTTGAACAGGTACAACGCACTACAGCTGATACCACCCAGCCAGGTGAACATCATCAGGTAACGTTTTTTGTTACCTCTTGTATCTGCAATAGAAGACAGGATAGGAGAGGCAATCGCAGCAATCAGAAACGCTGCTGCCATCGCGTAGTCATACAGGGCAGAATTGATAAAATATTTTCCGAAGAAAGGAATGCGGTCGCTGTGGAAGGCCGCTTTTGTAGCGCTTGTAAAATAAATAGGGAAAAAGGTAGTAGTAATTACCAGATTGTAAACGGAGTTAGCCCAGTCATACATGGCCCACCCGTTAATTACTTTCTTACTGGCAGTTTTTTGCATATGCATCTCGTATTATGGGGTTCAATATACGATTAAAGCACTAATCCCCACGTCATTTGTAGTCCAAGATACTCATACGCTGTTCACACATAAAATACTCCTGCTCATCGTTGGAACTGACAATGATCATTCGATTACTTGCATAAGTTGTAATCAGCTCCTGGTAAAGCTCTACGCCAGCTGCATCCAGGTTGGTACATGGTTCATCCAGCAGTAATACAGGCACATTTGAAAAGATGGCCAGCGCCAGTTTCAGCCTTTGCTTCATACCAGAAGAAAAGTGCTTCACCTGCTTACGCATAGATGATTGCAGACCGACTGTTTCCGCAGCTTTCTGCGGGGTAATACCAGGTATGAACTGCTTAAATTGCAGATGGAAACTGATGCTTTCTGCAAGGGTAAATTCTTCGATCAGTTCGAGATAGGGGGCTGCGATAGCGCAGGATTCAAAAAACCGATCGGCAGGGATGGGGGTGTTCACATCGTGGTAGGTGACAGTGCCTTCGTTGTGCAACAAATGTCCGCTGATCACCTGCAATAATGTAGACTTACCTGAACCGTTTGGTCCAAGTATGGCATAACGTTGTCCCGCTTCAAACGTGGCGTTGACCCGACGGAATATCCAATCGTAGTTAAAGCGTTTACCAGTCTGGTCCAGCGTTATTTTCATTCGTCCTCATTATTTATAGAAAAGGCAATACCACGAGTTTCGTACACATGGTATTGCCTGTAAAGATTTTATTTTCATTCGTCACTGGAGAGAGACGTATACCCTTTCATGATACCACGACCGGACTCACGGATAAATGCAAGGATTTCATCCCTTTCATCCGTAGCAGGATATTCAGCTTCGATGATGCTTACTGCTTTTGACAGTTTGTAGCCTTTCACGAAGATCACGCGGTAAATATCCAGGATATGATTGATCTTTTCCAGAGAGAAGCCTCTTCTTTTTAAACCGATAGAGTTCACGCCTACATAAGACAGTGGCTCACGTGCAGCTTTTACGTAAGGAGGTACATCTTTTCTTACCAGTGAACCACCGGTTACGAAAGCATGTGCACCGATTTTACAAAACTGTTGTACAGCCACCATACCAGCCAGCACTACGTGGTCGCCCACGGTGATGTGACCAGCAAGGGTCGTGTCGTTAGAAAATACGCAGTAGTTACCTACCTCACAGTCGTGGGCGATATGGCTGTAGGCCATGATCAGACAGTTAGAACCGATTACGGTTTTCCATTTGTCTTTAGTACCCCTGTTGATGGTTACATACTCGCGGATAGTGGTGTTATCTCCAATAATAGTGGTGGTGTCTTCTCCGTCAAATTTGAGGTCCTGTGGTATAGCGGATATGACGGAACCAGGGAAGATACGGCAGTTCTTTCCAATCCTTGCCCCTTCCATGATAGTGACATTCGACCCGATCCAGGTACCGTCACCAATCTCCACATTCTTGTGGATGACAGTGAAAGGATCGATTTTAACGTTTGGTGCCACCTTCGCGTCAGGGTGGATGTAAGTAAGCGGATGGATCATTGCTATTTTTTAGCCTCTTGTTTTAATGATTTGAGCAGTCAGGTCGCCCTCTGTAACGATCTTGTTACCTACAAATACAGTTCCCCGCATTTCCACGATACCTCTTCTGATAGGGCTCAGCAGCTCCATCTTCAGGATCATCGTGTCGCCTGGGAATACCTTTTGCTTGAACTTACAGTTGTCGATCTTGATAAAGTATGTATCGTAATTTTCAGGATCAGGAACTGTGTTCAGTGCGAGGATACCTCCACATTGTGCCAATGCCTCTACCTGTAATACACCCGGCATTACCGGATTGTTCGGGAAGTGGCCCTGGAAGAAGGGCTCGTTGAAGGTTACATTCTTGATACCGACTACCTGCGTATCTGTGAGATCAATGATCTTGTCCACCAGCAGCATTGGGAAACGATGTGGCAGGGTCCGCTCTATACGTGGAAGGTCAAATATAGCCGGTTTATTAGGATCATATACAGGCACATCTTTAATATGCTTGTTCTTCTTGATGTATTGTTTTAAGCGACGGGCAAACTCCACGTTGGAAGCATGTCCCGGACGGTTGGCGATGATATGCGCCTTGATAGGATAACCTACCAGTGCCAGGTCGCCCATGATGTCCAGCAGTTTGTGACGTGCAGGTTCATTAGGGAAACGCAGCTTAATATTGTTCAGGATACCTTCGCGTTGTTCTACTCTGATATTTTTGCGTTGGAAAACGGTCGCCAGACGCGCCAGTTCTTCTTCGCTTACAGGTTTATCAACGATCACGATTGCGTTGTTGATATCACCACCTTTGATCAGGTTATTGTTGATCAGGTACTCCAGTTCATGCAGGAATACGAAGGTACGGCACGGTGCGATCTCTGATCTGAAGTCAGCCAGGCTGTTCAGGTTCGCGTGCTGGGTACCCAGTACCGGCGAGTTGAAGTCGATCATACAGGTGACACGGTAGTCTACTGCAGGCAGCGCTACCATTTCCACATTCTTTTTATCGTCGTAATAGGTAATATTGGTATCAATGGTATAGTATACCTTCTTTGCATCCTGTTCAGCTACACCTGCCTGTTCGATCAGTTCGATGAAAGACATAGCGCTGCCGTCCATGATAGGCACTTCAGGACCATCAATATCTATTTCTACGTTGTCAACACCGGTACCTACCAGTGCAGCCATGATATGTTCGATGGTATTTACTCTTGCACCATTGTGTTCCAGTGTTGTACTTCTGGCAGTATCTACTACATAATCCACATCCGCTTTTACTACAGGTTGGTTGGGCAGATCAATACGTCTGAACTTAATACCCGATCCAGGATTACCAGGTTTGAGGGTCATATTTACGCTGGCACCTGTGTGCAAACCTACACCCGATATAGTGGCAGGAGTTTTTATCGTGTGTTGATTGGGCGACTGTTGATTCTCCATCATATTTTATTAACTAATTTTTCTGTTGTCTCGTAAGGGTCTACGATTTCGCAAATGATTGTGGCGTAGTAAACTACAGGTATATTAAACACCTTCTCTTACAGAAAGTAACTGTTTTACCATATCCTCCAGCTCCTTAACACGTTTTTCCAGGTCCGGCAAATTTCTAAAAATTGCCTGACTTTTCAGTGAACTTTTGTAGTCAAAAGCAGGAGAGCCCATCAGAGCCGTGTTTGACTCGGTAATGGATTTGGAAAGACCGCTCTGCGCGTTGATCTTGGTGCCGTCTGCCAGCTGAATATGGCCTACCAGCCCTACCTGGCCGCCAATCACGCAGTTCTTTCCGATCTTGGTACTACCGGAGATGCCAGTCTGTGCCGCGATTACGGTATTTGTATCTATATCCACATTGTGCGCGATCTGGATCAGGTTATCCAGTTTTACACCCTGGCGAATGATAGTGGAGCCCATTGTCGCTCTGTCGATAGTCGTATTTGCACCGATTTCCACATCGTCGTGGATCACCACGTTGCCGATCTGAGGAACTTTCTTGTATTTACCATCAGGCTGAGGGGCAAAGCCGAAGCCGTCGCCACCGATTACGCAGTTCGCATGCAGGATTACCCGCTTGCCTACCACGCAGTTCTCGTAAACTTTCACACCTGGGAATATCACAGTGTCGTCGCTCACCACTACATTATCACCCAGATATACACCCGGATAGATCTTCACATTATTGCCCAGTACGACATTTTCTCCCAGGTAAGCAAATGCGCCAATGAATACATTGGTGCCTGTTTTTACAGAAGCAGGTACAAAAGATGGCTGTTGAATACCAGTTTTGTTACCTACCAGCTGTTTGTATTGCTCCAGCAGCTGGGCGAATGCGCTGTAAGCATCTTTCACCCTGATCAGGGTAGACTTTACAGGACGCTCTGTCACCAGGCTTTCGTTCACAATGAGTATGGAAGCATTGGTCGTGTAGATGAATTCTTCGTATTTGGGATTGGCAATGAAACTGAGCATCCCTTCACCAGCCTCTTCGATCTTGGCGATGTTATTCACTTTTACGTCCGGGTTGCCTTCCAGCTTACCATCCAACATGGTAGCCAATTGTAATGCGCTAAACTGCATAGTTAATAATTAATATAGTTATCCAGGCGGTACCAGTTTTATGATTTAATTGACAGCCATCTAGTTATACATTACCTACAATCTATCATTCATAATCCTGTGTTGCTTAGATTTTTGGATGACAAATGTAGAATTTTTTTACGGGTATAGCCAGTGTATGACTAACCAGTGCATTATCGATTGACGAAATATCCTTGACGGTCCCGTCTTTAAAAAGGATGTTAATCCTTTCATTATTAATGTTGTACGCGCTCAGACTAGCTGTTCCTGTGAAGACAAAGTAATCAAGATCATGGCCAGAAATGCCATATCTTTCTTGCACCTGTGTTTTCAATAAAGTTATGGCCGAGGTATCAAAAGCCTCATTACTGAGCAGGCATTTAAACAAATGCCTGTTTGTCAACCATTTACATAACAAGGAAAGGACTGGGTCCGTATGGGTGGCCCATACCTTTATCGCGCTTAAAATATCGTAATCATCCAGCAGACAAAACTGTTGCAGACAAGCTGGTTCCTGTTCAAAGTTGGCAGCTGTAATAGTATGGTACAGGAAATATTCTAATGCCGGCGAGGCAAACAGTGATACTCCCCTCAGTGCCAGTTCTTTAGCCCGTTTCAGTATTTTGACCAGCATATTCTCTGCACTTAATACTGTCTTGTGCAGGTATACCTGCCAGTACATCAATCGCCGGGCCACAATAAACTTTTCTATTGAATAAATCCCCTTCTCCTCCACCATCAGCTCATTCCGTTGCACAGTGAGCATTTTTATAATACGGTCATAACCAATTACTCCTTCAGAAACCCCCGTATAAAAGCTGTCACGATTCAGGTAATCCATCCTGTCTACATCCAGCTGGCTCGACACCAGCTGATGAAGAAACGTTTTATGATAACGCCCGTTGAAGATTTCTATTGTCAGGCTCAGGGCTCCGTTCAGCTCCTTATTCAACTCCTCCATCAGCCACTGGCTGATCTTTTCGTGGGATACCCCTTCGATAATTCCATTTTCCAGGGCATGAGAATAAGGTCCATGACCTATATCATGCAGCAAAATAGCCATCTTAGTGGCTATCTCCTCTTCGTCCGTAATTTCTACCCCTTTCCCTTTCAACTCTGCCAGTGCGCAGCTCATCAGGTGAAAAGCTCCCATACTGTGATGAAAACGGGTATGCATCGCTCCCGGATAGACCAGATGTGCCAGGGCCATCTGATGAATACGACGTAGGCGCTGATAGTAAGGATGGGAAATTAAGGCAAAGATCAGCGGATGATCTATCGTTATGAAGCCATACACCGGATCATTTACAATTTTTCTCTTGCGTTCTGCCATTTTTACCGTTACCCTTTAGCTTGGGCAAAGCTACGTTAAGGAATTATTATCTTTAACTTTTTCTAATGTATAAGACGCCACCTGAACCTCCTTCCCCTATATCTGCCTCGATTTTCCTATTTTTATTGCAAAAATTGATAATATTTGGACAACTTACAGCAAATCAACTGTTATTTAACAATTTATTGTGCCAATATCGCATATAGGGAACATTTTTTGACAGTAGAGAATGGTATCTTGGCCAAATAGTTGCCGCGTGAAACTTATTAATTTTACTCCTAACTAATACTTGCATGAGTCAAATAAATATACTCTGGGTAGATGACGAAATAGAATCACTTAAATCGCAAATCATGTTCCTTGAAAACAAGGGATACAAGGTGTCTGCTCTGACCAATGGATATGACGCCCTGGAATTTCTGAAGGAACAGTTGGTAGATGTTGTGCTGCTGGATGAGTCTATGCCGGGTATAACTGGACTCGAAACCCTTGCCAAGATCAAAGAGATCGACCAGCAGATTCCTGTGGTCATGATCACCAAGAATGAGGCGGAAAATGTGATGGACGAAGCTATTGGCTCCCAGATCACCGACTACCTGATCAAACCCGTGAACCCGAATCAGGTACTCCTTTCTCTGAAGAAAATCATTGATAATAAAAGGCTTGTGGCCGAAAAGACCACCATCGGTTACCAGCAGGATTTCCGTTCCCTCTTCATGGCCCTGAACTCAGGTCCGGACTTCAATGAATGGATGGATATTTATAAGAAGCTGGTTTACTGGGAAATGGAAATGGCTAAAACCAACAATCCAGAGATGATGGAGGTATTAAACACCCAAAAGGCGGAGGCCAATACGGAGTTTGCCAAATTCATCTCCCGCAACTATTCCAGCTGGGTAGCTCCGAAAGCGAAGGACGCGCCTGTGATGTCGCACTCCGTATTTAAAGAAAAGGTAGTGCCTCAGCTGGACAATGATGTGCCTAACTTCTTCATTATCATAGATAACCTGCGTCTGGACCAGTGGAAGGCGATCCTGCCTATCTTCCTGGAGTCCTTCAGACTGGTCACCGAAGATACTTTTTACAGTATACTCCCTACTTCTACTCAATATAGCCGCAATGCGATCTTTGCCGGTCTGTTGCCAATAGATATAGAAAGCCGTTTTCCACAACAATGGAAAAACGACGATGAAGATGGAGGGAAGAATCTGTACGAAGAAGAATTCTTCGCTGATCAGCTCAAACGTCTGAAATTGGATACCCGTTTCTCTTACACTAAGGTGACCACTCATAATGATGGTCAGCACCTGGTGAACAACATACATAACCTGCTAGCCTATCCGCTGAACGTAATAGTATACAACTTTGTGGATATGCTCAGCCATGCCCGTACAGAAATGGAAGTGCTGAAAGAACTGGCAGGGGATGAAACTTCTTACCGTTCTATCACCGCCAGCTGGTTTGAACATTCACCTTTGCACCAGGCACTGCGCAAAGTGGCAGACAGAAAGATCAACCTGATCATCGCGACTGACCATGGTAATGTCAGGGTGAAGACACCGGTAAAGGTGATAGGAGATAAGCAAACCACTACCAACCTGCGTTATAAACATGGTCGTAACCTGAACTATGATGCCAAGGAAGTACTGGCCTTCAGGGATCCCCGCGAAGCAGGCCTGCCCAAACCCAATGTAAACTCCTCTTATATCTTTGCAAAAGAAGATGGCTACCTCTGCTATCCGAATAATTACAACTACTTTGTCAATTTCTACCGCAATACCTTCCAGCATGGTGGAATTTCGCTGGAGGAGGTGATCGTACCTGTCGCAAGGTTGGTGAGTAAATAATCTTACTTTTGTGTCATGAACTTCAAAGTGACACCCAATAACCTGACCCGCCTTGAAAAAATCTTTGGAGAGGCTAAGTATGAGTTGCGTTTTGAAAAAGGAACGTTTAATTCAGGCTATTGTGTACTCGAACATAAAAAGGTCGTGGTAGTTAATAAATTCCTGAACCTGGAAGGACGTATCAATACGCTCCTTGATATCCTGGGCTCGATGGAACTGGATGAAAGTGTGCTGACTCCTGAATCCCTGAAGCTATACAAGCAGATTGTGGAAAACAGGAATACCGCTGCTGATGCGGCCGACGAAGAATCCACTCCTCCTTCACCAGAAACACCTTCAGAGATTTGAAAGTAACTTTTTTAGGAACAGGCACCTCTCAGGGCGTACCCGTTATAGCTTGTGGCTGTAGGGTATGTACTTCTACCGATAAGCATGATAAACGTCTGCGCAGCAGTATCCTCATTTCTGATACACCTGCAGGCAATATCGTTATCGATACGACACCAGACTTCCGCTACCAGATGCTGAGAGCAGAAGTGAAACACCTGGAAGCAGTATTAGTGACCCACTCTCATAAAGATCATATAGCAGGGATGGACGACATCCGTGCTTTCAATTATTTTCAGCAGCGAGCGATCGATATTTATGCGACACCGTTCACACAGGAAGGTATTATGCGTGAATTTGCCTATGCTTTTGCAGAGCATAAATATCCGGGTATTCCGGAGCTGAATCTCCTTACCATTGGCAATGATCCGTTTGATGTAAATGGAATGCTGTTTACGCCGATCAATGTCATGCACCACAAAATGCCGGTATTGGGCTTCCGTTTTGGCGACTTCACGTATATTACAGATGCGAATTTTATCGCACCTGAAGAAAAAGAAAAAATTGTGGGCTCCCGCATAATGGTAGTTAATGCCCTGCGCAGGGAGAAACACATTTCTCACTTCACCCTGGATGAGGCGATTGCCCTGGCACAGGAGTTGGCTATTCCACAGGTATACTTCACGCATATCAGTCACCAGATGGGACTACATGCCGAAGTATCGCAGGAGCTGCCTGCCGGTATGGCGCTGGCCTACGATGGGCTTGAAGTGACATTGTAATTCATCCATCCATTTATTTGTTAACCTATGAAACCATTCTGGCAATTCACAGCGCTTGAAAGAAGAGGCATCATAGCATTGCTGCTGCTCACTGCTATCAGCATGTATACACCAGCGATAGTCGCGCACTATTTTCCACTGCAAACCAGCAGGGATACATTACTACAACAAGATATTGCGGCTTTTCAATCCTCTCTGAAAAAAGCTCCGCCTCCACCTAAAAAACATATTACCTTTTCCCGTTCCAGGCAATCAGTAATCAACATCGACATCAACAAGGCTGATTCTGCAGCCTGGGAGTCATTGAAAGGAATAGGACCTGTGCTGGCTGCACGAATTATCCGCTTTAGAGAGAAACTAGGCGGTTTTTATGCCATTTCCCAGATCAGGGAAACTTACGGCCTGCCGGATAGCACATTTAACAAAATTCAACCTTACCTGCGATTGAATGCAGTTTCACTAAAAAAACTGGACCTCAATACCGCAGATGAGCAAACTTTGGCCCAACATCCTTACATAAGGTACAAACTGGCGCGGTTAATTGTCCTGTATCGCAGCAACAACGGGCTTTTCCAGCAACCATCTGACCTTCTTGGCATACCATTGGTAGATGATAGTATTTATCGTAAAATTGAACATTACATCAAAACAGAAAACCCCCCAATATGAACTTCGAACCTACAGAAATGCAGCAGCAGATTACCCAGGTGATCAGGGATTTCGGTAAATCGCACATTCAACCAAACGTTATGGAATGGGATGAAACCCAAACCTTTCCGGCACCACTCTTTAAACAACTTGGCGAATTAGGCTTAATGGGGGTGTTAGTTCCACAGGAATATGGCGGCAGTGGCCTCAGTTATCTTGAATACGTTACTGTAGTCAGCGAAATCAGTCGCTTCTGTGGCGCAATAGGCCTTAGTGTAGCAGCGCACAATTCTCTTTGTACCGGTCATATCTTACAATTCGGATCTGAAGAACAAAAGAAACGTTACCTCCCTAAACTCGCCAGTGGCGAATGGCTCGGTGCCTGGGGCCTCACAGAACCGAATACCGGCTCTGATGCCATGAACATGAAGTGTGTGGCAAAGAAAGACGGTGACGAATGGGTGCTCAATGGTACCAAATGTTGGATCACCCATGGTAAAAGCGGGGACGTGGCAGTGGTAATAGCCCGTACCGGCGATGTAAGAGATAGTCATGGTATGACCGCCTTTGTGGTAGAACGCGGTACACCCGGTTTCAGCGGAGGTAAAAAGGAAAATAAACTGGGTATGCGTGCCTCGGAAACTGCCGAAATGATCTTTGATAATTGCCGGATACCGGTTGCCAATATGCTGGGTAATGAAGGTGAAGGCTTCATTCAGTCAATGAAAGTACTGGATGGAGGTCGTATCTCCATTGCCGCACTTTCTTTAGGCATTGCCAAAGGTGCTTACGAAGCAGCCCTGAAATATGCACAGGAACGGCATCAGTTTGATAAACCTATTGCAGCCTTCCAGGGTATCTCTTTTAAACTGGCTGATATGGCTACAGAGATTATGGCTGCTGAGCTGCTGACCATGCAGGCTGCCTCGGGGAAGAGTAAAGGACAAAAGGTGACCCAGCAGGCGGCAATGGCCAAATACTATGCTTCGGAAGTAGCAGTAAAAACGGCGAACGAAGCCGTACAGGTATTTGGTGGCTATGGATACACGAAGGATTTTCCTGTAGAGAAGTTTTATAGAGATGCGAAATTATGTACCATAGGAGAGGGGACTTCCGAGATTCAGAAGCTCGTCATTGCCCGTGAGGCCCTGAAGTAACGCAACTATCTAAAAACATACTAAAGGACTGATCCGCTCCAGAAGTGCGATCAGTCTTTTTTTTATAACCTATTTACTATCTTTCATCTATATAAACTACTATGTCATGACCTTTGAAGAACACTTACATCAAATGTTCCCGACAGCAGACGCCATCCCGGCGCAATTCCTGCTACCGGAGGAGATTCACCAGCGTGAATATCTCTCCGGCGGTGAAATGAAACCCTGGAACGGTGATGTCCACACCGTTCTTTCCCCGGTAGCTGTCCAGACTCCAGAAGGCCTCAAAAGAAAAGTAATTGGCTCTTACCCGCTGTGCACACAAACAGAAGCCCTTGCTGCACTCGATGCAGCAGTACTCGCGTACAATGATGGTCGTGGCGAATGGCCTACCATGCCGGTAGCTGAAAGGATCGCCTGCATGGATAAGTTCACTGGCAAGATGATTGCAAAGAAAGATGAGATTGTAAAACTGATCATGTGGGAAATCGGGAAATCGTATGCAGATTCTATAAAGGAATTTGATCGTACTATTGAGTATATCAACGCTACGATCGATGCACTGAAAGATCTTGATCGCAATTCCAGCCGTTTCGAAATTGAACAAGGTATTATCGGACAAATACGCCGTTCACCATTAGGTGTAGTACTCTGTATGGGACCATTCAACTACCCGCTGAATGAAACCTTTACCACCCTGATTCCAGCTCTCATCATGGGCAACACCTTGTTGTTCAAACCTCCCAAGCACGGTACGTTATTGCACTATCCACTGCTGGAAGCTTTTGCAAGTTGTTTCCCAAAAGGCGTGGTGAATACCATTTATGGTCGTGGAAATGTGATCATAGCCCCGCTCATGGAGTCTGGCAAGATCAATGTACTCACCCTGATCGGTAGCAGCAAAGTAGCTAACCAGCTGAAGAAGATGCACCCGAAGGTAAATCGCCTGCGTGCTATTCTGGGGCTGGATGCAAAGAATGCCGCCATTATCACAGAAAAAGCCGATTTAGACCTCGCAGTAAAAGAATGTGTGTTGGGCTCACTTTCATTCAATGGGCAGCGCTGTACGGCTATAAAGATCATTTATGTGCATAAAGACGTAGCAGATGCATTCATTGAAAAGTTTAGTGCTGCTGTAGGCAAACTGAAAATAGGCATGCCATGGGAGAAGGATGTATTCCTTACACCACTGCCAGAGCCACAGAAACCGGCTTATCTGCAGGAATGTATTGAAGATGCTATCACTAATGGTGCGAAGGTGATGAACGAAAATGGCGGTACTACATTCGAATCATTTGTATACCCGGCGGTGTTATACCCTGTGAATAATCAAATGAAGTTGTATAGGGAGGAGCAATTTGGTCCTGTCATTCCAATTTTGCCATTTGACAATATAGAAACACCGATCGATTATCTGATTGAATCATCTCACGGACAGCAGGTGAGTCTTTTCAGCAATGATGCAGACGAACTGGCTTCGTTGATTGATCCGCTGGTAAACCAGGTAAGCCGGGTGAATCTGAATTGTCAATGTCAGCGTGGCCCTGATATTTTCCCATTCACAGGCAGGAAGGATTCTGCTGAAGGAACATTGAGTGTTCCGGATGCTTTACGTGCATTCTCTATTCGTACAATGGTGGCTACTAAAGTGACGGAAGAGAACAAAATTCTCCTGAATGAGATCGTAAGTGAGCAGCGTTCAAACTTTTTGTCAACAAAATATATCTTTTAAACAAGATTCTATTAGTGTTGATTTTTGAGTTAGAATATTATTTGTAAGGTTTTTAGCTATATGCTAAAAATTTAATGTATTGATGTTGTCTAAACTTTTTGATAAAAAAGTGAGTATAAACTAAATAAGGTGCTGGATTTTTGAATTAAGAACGTTAAATTTGGGTTAATTCATCACTCTTTACCAATTTATCAACCTCCTACAAAAAGAAAAGACAATCGAAACAACTTTTACGCAACCAAAAGAAAAAGGCATCCTCTCAGAGGATGCCTTTTTTATTGTGCCAATGTCTTTTGCTTAGTGCTCCAGAAAATCGTTTTCTTTTTCTTCTTTGCCAGCTGCTTCGGCTTTCTTTTCGATGTCATTAAACCATTTCTCGACAGTACCTGCCAGGAATACGGGCACCTTTCCACCTACATACTCTTTCAGTATCTCAAAGGTCTTGATAGCCTGTTCGTTGCTAAGACCGGCTCTTTCTTTCAATTCTTTTAAGAGGTCCATATTTATTATTTGAATTAAAGGTAATAAAAAAGGCGAACGATCATCGTCCGCCCTTTTCAAAATATCATGTACACCTTACGCAACTTTCAGCTGCACCAGGGTTGATTTATCTAATTTCTCTTCTGCATATGCTCTTGTCAATACAAAGGAGCTTTCGTTGGAAGAAGGCAGGTTAAACATCGCATCGCTCAATACTACTTCACAGATGGAGCGAAGACCACGTGCACCCAGTTTGTACTCCATTGCTTTTTCTACGATATAATCTACTGCATCATCTTCTATTACCAGGTCAATACCTTCTACTTTGAACAGTTTCTTGTATTGTTTTATCAGTGCATTCTTTGGTTCTGTCAGAATCGCTTTCAGCGCTTCGTTGTCCAGAGAATTCAGGTAAGTTACAACAGGCAGACGTCCCAGCAATTCAGGAATCAGACCGAATGCTTTTAAGTCCTGGGAGTTGATGTAACGGAGTATATGCTTCTTGTTTTCTTCTTCTCTTTCTTTGTTCACCGTGAACCCGATAGAATGCGTCTGTACTCTGCGGCTGATAATCTTATCAACACCATCAAATGCACCACCGCATATAAACAGTATATTCTGTGTATTCACTTTGATCAGTTTCTGCTCAGGGTGTTTACGACCACCTTGTGGAGGAACGAGTGCTTCGGTACCTTCCAGCAGTTTTAGCAGACCTTGCTGTACGCCTTCCCCACTCACATCGCGGGTGATGGAAGGGTTATCGCTCTTACGTGCGATTTTATCGATCTCGTCAATATATACGATACCTCTTTCAGCAGCTTCTACATCATAGTTACATACCTGTAGCAGGCGTGTCAGAATGCTTTCCACATCTTCACCTACGTAACCGGCTTCGGTAAACACGGTTGCATCTACGATAGTAAAAGGAACATTCAGCAGACGGGCGATAGATTTAGCCAGCAGGGTTTTGCCAGTACCGGTTTCACCTACCATGATGATATTGGATTTCTCGATTTCCACATCGTCATCTCCTACCTGTTGGTTCAGCCTTTTATAGTGGTTATAAACGGCAACTGCCAGTATTTTTTTTGCATCATCCTGTCCGATCACATATTCATCAAGGAATTTCTTGATCTCCTGGGGTTTGGCCACTTTTGGAACGAAGTGGGAAGGGGCTTTTTTACCCTGCTGTTGAAACAATTCCTGTTCTATGATCTCCTGTGCGTTGGCCACACAGTTCTCACAAATATGGCCATCTGCACCAGCTATCAATATCTGCACTTCATCTTTCGAACGATTACAGAATGAACAACGTATTTTGGACTCTTTCATAGCTTACAAAGGTACAAATTAAAGGGGGAAAGGGTGTCATTAAAAAAGAAAAGCAAAAGTTAAAAAGAAAAACCGGTTTTGAAGACACGGGTTCTCTTTCTAAATTTTGCTTCTATAGAATTTACAACTAATTATTGAGGCGTAGTACCGTCCTGCTGCTGTTGTTTTCTAGGATTTCTGGTGAGTACGTCATCGATGATACCGTATTCTTTTGCTTCATCGGCAGTCATCCAGTAGTCACGATCAGAATCCTTTTCAACTTTCTTTACAGGCTGTCCGCAGTGTCCGGCAATGATTTCGTTCAGCTCTTTTTTCAGCTTTACGAACTCGCGGGCAGTGATCTCGATATCTGAGGTCTGTCCTTCAGCACCGCCATGAGGCTGGTGAATCATTACACGAGCGTGCTTCAGCGCAGTACGTTTGCCTTTAGTACCAGCCACCAGCAGTACGGCGCCAAAAGAAGCGGCCATACCTGTACAGATTGTCGCTACATCAGGAGCGATGATCTGCATGGTGTCATAGATACCTAAACCAGCATATACGCTACCACCGGGACTGTTAATATACATCTGTATATCACGGGTACGGTCAGTAGATTCGAGGAACAGCAACTGTGCTGTGATAATATTAGCTACATAGTCATTTACCGGATCGCCCATGAAGATGATGCGGTCCATCATCAAACGGGAAAACACGTCCATAATCGCCATGTTCATCGGGCGTTCCTCGATGATGTTGGGAGTTAAGGCATTGATTTGGTGACGGGTATAGCTATCTACTACCAGGCTACTGATCCCTCTATGCTGAATGGCATATTTCCTGAATTCGTTATTAATGTTCATGATGGTGATGTTTATTAGGTAATTTAGCAAATTCTTCGGCTGTTACTTCCTCTTCCTTCACATTTACCTTTTGTTCTGCCCAATCAAACAGTTTTTGAGTCACCATCTCACGATAGGTCTGATCTACGAATTTTTCATCCTGCAGCAGGCGTTCCAGGTAGCTATCCAGCCAGTCTGCACCATCTGCAGCAGCTGCACCACCAAAATAGCCCATTACTTTCTGTTTGGCGCTTTCCTTCAGTTCATCAAAGGATACGTCCAGTTTATTTTCGCGGATCAGTTTGTCGCTGATCAAAGTCCAGCGTAACTGATGATCAAATCCAGGATATTCTTTTTCGGCTTCTTCAGCAGTCTTTGGCTTTTCGCCACCCTGCTGTAACCAGCGCTTCAGAAATTCTTTGGGCAGTTCAATAGGAGTTTCGTGTACCAGCACCTCGAACAGTTCGTTGTGCAGGTGATTACGGCTCTCGGAATCCCAGTACTTTTCTATTTCAGATTTCAGTTTCTCACGGAAGGCTTCTTCAGTGGTTACTTCATCCTTAGGGAATACTTCTTTGAAGAATTCTTCATTCAGTTCCCTCTTTTCAATTACTTCAACTTTCTCGATGGTCAGTTTGAAGTAACGTTGTGCATCCGCATCGTTATGACCATGGAAACCAAGGTCGTGCAGGATGTCGTGTAAAGCAGCTGCATCAAATGAAGTAGCCAGGAAGAATACGATGCTATCGCCTTTTCCTTTACCCTTCAGCTGTTCCTGTATAGGAGCAGAGAACTGCTTTAACTTAATGGCGTTTTCTTTCTGAATACCACCTTCCAGTACGTTACCTGCTTCATCGCTCTCTTCGAACTTAACAGTCAGGAAATCATTCTCAGAAGATACTTTTTCAGTTTCTACGTTTTTGCCACCTCTTTCGAGCAGGTTGTCAACCTCTTTGTCCAGCATTTCGCTGGTCACTTTAATTTTATAACGGCTCAGGGTAGTTTTACCTTCCTGCAGTGGAGTTACTTCAAAAGCAGGTTTCAGGCCAATTTCAAAATCGAAGTTATATTCGGTAGGATTGTTATGATCAAAATTTTTAGCTTCCTTCTCCAGAGAAAGGGGCTGAGCGAAGATCTCAACTTTCTCATTCTGAAGGTAGCCAGTGAGTTCTTTCTCTACAGTTTTCAGTATTTCATCCGCGAAGATTGCCGGACCGTGCATTTTTTTCACCATCCCTGCTGGCACCATACCTTTACGGAAGCCTGGTATATTGGCGGTTTTGCTAAGCTGTTTTACTGCTTTGTCATAATTGGGAAGATAATCTTCCTGGCTCACTTTCACAGTGATCTTATCATTCAATAAACCGATGTTTTCTCTGGTAACGGTTGCCATAATTAATTTTAATAAATGTTCTTGTATGAAGCAATAATAATTCCTGAATCGAAGAATATGCCATGAAGTCACAAAGGCACGAAGGAATGGCAGCTATGTGGGAGTTACTAAGTGACTTAGTGCCTTAATGGCAATATTTTTTATAAGCTGTATGCCGAAATGTATAAAAAAAGTGCGGGTGGAGGGACTCGAACCCCCATGCCGTGAAGCACCAGATCCTAAGTCTGGCGTGTCTACCAATTTCACCACACCCGCATACACTATTGTGTAAAGAACTACTTCCCCCTGCCTTGACATGCTGTGGAAAGGACGGCAAAGGTATTGTTTTTTATGAATTTAAAAAAAATGTCTGCACTTAAATCAGTGCCTTTTTGACGGTAGCCGGCCTGAACATATAAAATAAAGCTACATTCACCAGGATAATTAATGTACAGCCCGCGCATACTACCGGCCACTGCCCAAGGTTCCAGAGCCATAAACCGATCGCAGAACCGCCCGCCCCACCAATAAAAGTACTGGTCATATAAACTGTATTAAAACGGTTTCTCGCCTCCGGCTTCAAAGCGTATATAATGGTCTGATTCGTTACCATGATGGATTGATGACCTACGTCTACCAACACAATTCCGACTAATAGTAATATAATATTGCTCCCTGTAAAGTAAAATGCTCCAAAACTAAGGAGTTCCAGTATTAGACCGATAATAATGTTCTTTCCCGGATCCCGGCCATCACTCATCTTACCTACCAGTGGTGCCGCCAGTGCCCCGGCTGCTCCCGCTATGCCAAATAAGCCAATCTGTGCCGAGGTATATTTAAAAGGAGCATTGGAAAGGAACAACACCATGGTCACCCAGAAGGCGCTCAGCACCGCAAAGGAAAGGGCGTTCATTACAGAAGCCTCTCTGAGCCGGGGATGTGTACGGGCATAATGAACCACCGTACGCATCAGTTCCCCATAGTTACTCTTCAGGGTCGGTTGACTATCCGGAAAGCGGTAGTACATCAATACCATCAGCACGGTACAGATGCCTGCCGCTATATAATACATCTCCCGCCAGCCAAATAAGGCCCCCACTGTACCACTCACTGACCGGGAAGCCAGGATGCCTACCAGCAAACCACCCATGATGGCACCGATGATGCTCCCTCTTTTATGATCAGCTGCCAGGTGAGCTGCCAGTGGTAATATCAATTGTGGTACTACAGAGGAAATGCCGATCAGCAAACTCGCTGCCTGCAATACAAAGAAGTTCTGTGCGGTAGCCGCCAGCAAAAGGGCGCCTATCGCCACCAGTGTGGTGATCAGTATCTGTTTTTTACGTTCCAGGATATCGCCCAGCGGTACCAGGAGTAATAACCCCAGTGCATATCCGATCTGGGTAAGGTAGGTGACACGCCCGGCGGCGCTTTCTTTCAGCCCCCATTCTCTGGCGATCAGAACGATCAGGGGTTGACAATAATATATATTAGCGACGATCAATCCGGTGCAGGCCGCCATAAACGCGGTGTCTGCTTTTCCAAGGTGCTTTTGTTCCATGACAGGGTAAAATTAGTTATACTAATTCAACACCCAACCGGCCCGGTATTTATTTAGACAATAATTACCTGTAATTATTCAACAAACCTATGGCCCCTGTCGCAAGGAATTTAGCACCATAGGTAATAGCGCCTTCATTGAAGATTACTTTGGGATGGTGCAGATAGTATCCGCCACATGTCGGATCCTGTGCGCCCAGCAGGTAAAACATAGAAGGCACTTTCCTGGAATAGTGGGCAAAATCTTCACCTGCCAGGAGCGGTATAACCTCCCTGCTATTGCCGGAACCAAATACGGTATCGAGACTTTGTACCAGTTTGCCATGTACATTGCCGTCGTTCAGTACGCTTGGCAGGTTATAGTAGAGGTCGAACCTGATCTTTGCATCATAGGCTATCATCAGTCCTTCAATGATCTTATTGAGTCTGCTGATGATGTCATTGTAGGTATCCAGGTCCAGAGACCGGATGGTACCTTCCAGCACAACTTTGTCAGCAATCACATTCGGGGCTACGCCACCATTGATTTTGGTAAAGGACAATACGGCTGTTTCTGTAGGGGCAGTATGCCTGGCTACGATCATTTGTGCAGAAGTCACCAGTTGAGCCGCCACAGCTACCGCATCTACACCCAGTTGGGGTGCCGCACCTGCATGTGCCGCTTTGCCCAGTACTTCGATGCTAAAGAATCCGGTACATGCCAGTGCAGGACCCAGTGCATAGGTGATCTGACCTACGGGTAATGAAGGATCTACATGCAGCCCCAAAGCGGCCTGTACATCATCCAGGTAACCTTCTTCCACTATTCTGTGTGCACCTGTCATTCCTTCAGGATCGCCATTTGGCCCTTCTTCTGAAGGTTGGAACAGGAACCTGACAGTACCCTGGAAGTCTGTATTCTTTAAAAGCGCCGCAGCGCCTATCAGCATAGTCGTATGCAGGTCATGACCACAGGAATGCATTTTGCCGGCTGTCAGGGAGGCAAAGGGTAAACCTGTTTCCTCCTGCATAGGCAAGGCATCCATATCCGCACGGATGGCTACAACAGGGCCATCACCCTTACGCAGGGTTCCAATTACACCTGTGCCACGGGCAGCACCGGTAGTATATGGTATGCCAAGCTGGTCAAGCTCCTGCTTTACCAGTTGAGATGTTTTTTCTTCCTGATAACCCAGTTCAGGGTTAGCATGAATCTGTCTTCTGATCTGTATAAGTCTGGCTGATAATTGCTCGTCCATTTATTCCACTTTTCTTAAGATGATCCTCTCAAGATAAGCGGTTTTTACGATATTCTCTCGGAGAGCAGCGATACCGTTTCCGGAACACGGCCGTGAAGTAGTTCGCCCCTCTGTAGCCGGTATTGTAACTAATTTCCTTGATGCTTAGTGTAGTTTGAGAAAGTAGCGTGGCTGCTTTTTTCATACGCAGGTGTTCGATATATCCTCTTGGACTTACCCCTAATAGCTCTTTGAAAGCCCGTTCAAAAGTGTTGATATGCATATCTGCTTTCCTGCTCAGATCTGCAATGTTAAGGTGTTGGTGATAGTGATGCTGAATGTACAGGCATACCTGTTTCAGTTTGCCTGCCTGTTCGCCGTTTTGTAGGTATTTAGGCGTAAGGGCATTGAAATACAGCGTGAGCAGTGATTCCAGTTTTTCTTCTATGTAGGCTAGCTTTTCTTCTTCCTGTAAGGGGCATTGCCGCAGGTCGTCCAGTACTTTCAGATCGGGTGATTCCATTCTGATGGCGGGCAGTGTCGTACCTCTGCGTGCCTGTTTTTGCTGTTGCTGATAGATGTCTTCGAACGAAGGGTGACGGGAAATGAACCTGCTGAAAAAGGAGGGGGAAAAAGAAATACAGATCATCTCATAATTTCCGGACCGCAGATCGGCAGTGTTCTGAGAGTGCGACGGAATGTAATAGATGCCAAATTCTTTTTCAATCAGCATTAGTTTGCCTTGTCCCTGAAGACGACAGCTGATATTACCTTTCAGTATGCAATACATGGCCAGCATGGGCGATGGGGTAGAAGGCCGTAACCGGACTTTTTCCCGGATAAAACATTGTTGCCAGCTGATCATCCAGTCTGGTCCCTTTATTTCCTGGGTAATATAGCTGCCGAAAGGGGCCTCTATATAAGTGGTGGCCGAGGTAGGTGATAGCAGATATTGCCTGAATTGCTCCGGCAGATGAGTTGATATACGGATATGCGGCTGCATTTTTTCAGGGATCCCGAAGTGCAGCCCAGGGGGATATTGGTTGGACATCATGTATAATGTTTAACGTGTGATTGTGAGTAAATAGCTTGGGTTAGTATCAGCAAATTAACGAATATGACTGCGGGGGCACTGCATACTTATAGCCTGTTATGTAGCAGCACTGCCGGGCAGGTCATTTAATACTATGGTAATATGCTTATCTTAGCTTTATACGAAACCAAACCCCCAATCGTTATGACTACACAAGAGATCGCCCAGAAACTGGTGGCGTATTGCGCTAAAGGAGAATTCGAGAAAGCTCAGACTGAACTGTATGCCGAGAATGCCATAAGCATTGAACCTTATTCTACACCTAACTTTGCAAAGGAAACTAAAGGTTTGCCAGCGTTACAGAAAAAGATTAAATTTTTCATGGATGGATTAGACGCAGTGCATAGCATCAAAGTGTCTGAACCATTGGTCGTGGCGAATGCTATTTCTTTTTCTATGGACATGGATGTGGATATGAAAGGACAGGGAAGAATGAATATGGCAGAGATTTGTGTGTATGAAGTGAAAGATGGAAAGGTTGTTTCTGAACAGTTTTTCTTCTAAGTAATTTTTCAGCCGGCTGCAAGCCATTACGCCGAACCAATCGCTTTTATACCGCAGGTATAAAAGCGATTGGTTCGGCTTTTTTCTTTTATTACCTTTCCGTTCTACTGTCTAAATCGCATTTGCTTATGAAACGAATATACCTCCTGGTATGCTTCTTTGTTGTTGCCTCGCCTTTGCTGGCACAGCAAACACAAAAACCACCTTTGCACGGTAAACACTGGATGGCTGTAACCGGCAAGCCACTGGCTGCTACCGCTGGTTCTATGATATTTCAGAAAGGAGGAAATGCAGTAGATGCTGCCTGCGCTATGCTGGCTGCTACCTGTACCATGTGGGATGTACTTAGCTGGGGTGGCGAAACACAGGCCCTCATCTACAATCCAAAAACAAAAAAAGTCATTGCCATCAATTCGCTGGGTGTAGCGCCAACCGGGGCCACGCCAGCGTTCTTCAAAGGTAAAGGCTACAACTTCCCTCCTGAATATGGTCCGCTGGCAGCTGTTACTCCTGGTACTCCCGGAGGTCTTTGCCTCATGCTGGCGAACTATGGTAAACTGAGTCTGAAAGAAGTACTGGCACCTGCTATGGAAATGGCGGCTGGTTACCCGATCGAAGCTCAGACCGCCAACAGCATTGAGCGTGCAAAAGAAAGGATCAAAGGCTGGCCATACAGCAAAGCTGTTTTCCTTACACATCCTGGCGAAAAGAGAGAAGCACCCGATGCAGGTGAGATCTTTGTACAAAGAGATCTACTGGCTACGCTTACCAAAATGGTAGAAGCAGAACAGGAAGCACTGCGCAATCATAAAAGCCGTAAGGAAGCGATCATGGCTGCTTACGACCGTTTCTACAAAGGAGATATTGCAAAGGAATTTGTAAGAGGTTGCCAGGAACAGGGAGGCCTCATCACCATGAATGATCTGGCAAAATGGAAGCCTGTAGAAGAAGAACCTTTACATGTCAATTACCGTGGTATCGAAGTATATAAATTACAAGCCTGGACACAGGGTCCTGCTATGTTGCAAAGCCTGAATATCCTGGAAAACTTCGACTTGAAAAGTATGGGTTACAACTCTTCCCAATACATCAACACCATATACCAAACCATGAGTCTTGCCTTTGCAGACCGTGATTTCTACTATGGTGATCCTGCTTTTTCTCCTAAGTTACCAATGGATGGTTTGCTAAGCAAAGCCTATGCAAAAGAAAGAGCAAAACTGATTAATCCTGCCCGGAATGAGCCTAAATTGGCTCCGGGTGATCCATATGCTTTCGAAGGCAAAAAGAACCCGTTTACAGACCTCCTGAATATGCACAATGCCTTATCAGATACGTCTGTTGATCTTAATAAAAGTTTCCTGCCCAAGCATGATGCTGCTGCAATCTTAAACACTCCTGTTACCGATCAGATGATGGCGATAAATGATAGCGCTTATATGGACAGATTATGGAGAGGTACTACCAGTGTTGAAGCTGCCGACGACGAAGGCTGGGTAGTGTCTATAACCCCTAGTGGTGGCTGGACACCGGCATGTATAGCTGGTCATACAGGGGTAGGTATGAGTCAGCGTATGCAATCATTTGTGCTGGATTCTGCGGTATGCCCGTTCAATGTGGTGACTCCCGGCAAGCGTCCCCGTGTTACCCTCACACCAAGTATGGCACTGAAAGATGGTAAGCCGTTTTTGTCCTTCGCCGTACAGGGTGGGGACACACAGGATCAGAACCTCCTACAGTTCTTCCTCGATATAGTGGAATTTGGTATGACGGTACAACAGGCGACTGAAGCAGCGAATATCAATACGAACCAGTTGTGGTTATCCCTCGGTGGTACCCAGGCAAAAGATCGTATCCCTCATCCAGGAGAGATCCTGCTGAATAAAAACACGCCTGACAGTGTGCGTACGACCCTGATCAATATGGGTTACAAGCCTACTTACGGTGAGCGTACCAGTGGTCCGGTAAACGCTATTTTCCTTGATAGGGAACATGGTAGTTTATGGGGTGGTAGCAGCAACCATGGGGAGGATTATGGCATTGGCTGGTAAATTTCCAGCCATGTCGGCAATCGCAAAAAAAAGTTGGCAAATTCAAATAATATTTTACATTTGCAACCTCGATTGCAGGGGAATTAGCTCAGTTGGCTAGAGCGCTTGCATGGCATGCAAGAGGTCACCGGTTCGACTCCGGTATTCTCCACTAAAGCGGGAACATTACTGTTAGATGTATTGTTCCCGCTTTCTTTTGCTACTTAAACCCTTGCCTGCTTGGCTATACACTGGAATACTGCATTTTTCCTGGGGTTCGACACTCGTCGTTTTCCCTGTTATACAAGACTCCTTCCGGATATACTGAGAATTGAAGCTTCTGTTTTTCTGCGTAATTGCTGGAAACTCATACAGCAGCAAGGTTCGCAGCGTATTTTATCATCTTATCTAACCAGCCTTCAAGGTTCGATACCCTGTCTTCATCTCAGCCATTTTTTGCCAAAGTTGCACGTTCTTCTCATCGCTTCCACTTAAATTCCTCATACATTTCCCGGTCTAACTCCTCCATGGGATAAGGCTCCAGCAGTCTTTTCAATCTTTTATCTATTTCTGCAATCTGGGTTGGGTTTGTTGATATAACCGTAAAGGACCATTTTTCGATCAGGGTACATTTGTCAAAGACAATAAACAGCTGTACGATTTAGAAAACTACAACCTGTCAGAATTTGATTTTTAAAGCTTACAACTGAACAAAGAGATTAAAACCTTGTTATATTCTGCATAGTAGATTTCAAAGCCCCCGATTGCCCGCGGCCTGCTTTTCGTTTTATATAACGTTGTGTTAGCTGGATTTTTACGGGTTTTAATTAGCCTTAGGTTTCCAAACCTCCAGAGCTAAGTTTACAATATTGGGAGCATTTATTTTTACAGAGTCTGACTTGCCTTTACCTGTAGGAGGAGGAATAACCGTTGTCGGCTTGTTGGTAATAACGGTTGAATCATATGCATCCCTTACTTTTTTATGCCTCATAAATCTGGCTGGAAACAGCATTTATCTTAATATTAAAAGTTGCAAAATCAAGCTCTTTATGTCTCACAAGCTAAAAGCCATCACTCAGCTCCCGTAGCCCATTACAATAGCTGAATACACCGTATAAAAGGCTTACCAAGTGAACCCGTAGAGGTAATCGTTTAAAATATCGATTAGATGTATGTTTTCTTCCAGCTGCATTGATTAGTGAACCTGGTATCACATCTAATATTTGGGATAATACCGGCTTAAAGGTTTATAAGATTATTTAGTCGGACAATAGTGATTTTAAAGCTTGGATTGTTTCAAAATATCTTACTTTTAGCTAAACATGTCATACCTTCTTTTATTATCATTCATATAATAAATCTAAAACACAATGAGTATAGTAAATGTAAGATTGCAGCCATTACAATGCATTCCACAGCAATCACTTGCCCCCTCTAGCCCTCCATCCCCTGACCCGAAAGACAGGTATTACGTATTCGCTCCACTGATAAATGCCCAATTATTAACTAGTCCAGAAAACACTATACTCGTCAGAGTCACTTTATTAATAGACACCGCAGTACAGGCTTCCGATGTAATATATTCGCCAGGACATGCCGAAATCACAGGTAATATAATGAGTTGTCGATTCCAATTTACGCCTCCCCCTGAAACCTCCCCTAACGAAACTGTTAATCTATACTATTCTGAATTCACTTTCATGCAAAATTCAGATAATCCTATCGATACAGTTCAGGTATATCTAACAAACACTGATCCGCAAACATCAAGAGGCACTGAAACTACTGTACAGAATTGAGTACAAATGACCAGGCTAAAAATCTTCATTATTGTATGGTTAGCATGGCAACCTTCTTCCCTTTTTTCGATGGGTCAGCAGGATAGCTTATTTATTATTGCGCTAAAAAATAAGGCACTGCAATCCAAACCGAATGAGAATTTTTATTTAACCTATGTGTTTTTTTTACAACATAACTGGGATTCTACCCTGATCTATTCCATGAAGGTGATTGCCGAAGGAAATACTGATCACCAAATCATTGATTATAGTCATTACTGCCGGGCTATTAGCTTTAAGGAAAAACAACTTTTTAAGGAAGCAGAAAAAGAACTTGGTCTCATTTCTCCCCGCTTTGCTTTTGCTTATAAAGTAACACTTAAACTTGGCGCCATTGCATTAGAACTCAAGAACTTTTCCAAAGCATTAACCTACTTTCAGCAAATTGAAAATCTTCCAGACACGGGCTCCTATGATGTAAAAAAAAGTACTGTTTATCATGATATCGGGATCTGTTACCTGCATTTGAAGAATTTTGCCAGGGCAGAAGATTACCTTTTTAAAAGTGTAAAATTGCAACAGAAGCAAAACGACACATTGTTTATGGTTGGCAGCTACATGGATATTGCGAATGTTTATTACGAACAATATAAGGATAAGCAAGCCATTCCTTATTTTCAAAAAGCATATCAGTTGTCAAAAAAAACAAACGATTTCGGGCTCAGAAGGAGGGCCGCTAAAAATATGGCAGTAGTGGAAGAGAACAGGAAAGATTTTCTGGCAGCTTTGCAATACAGGAAAGAATTTGAACAATGGCAGGATTCTGTTAACGATCAGAACAAAGTATGGACCATTGCCGAGATGGAGAAAAATGCGACGGTCATGCAAAAACAGAAGGAAGTGGATCTCCTGGCGGCGGAAAACAAATTGAAAGCAGCCCAGCGGAACACTTTATTAGCCATATTGGTATTATCCATGTCTCTGCTGATAGCGGGAGGCTACTTTTATACACAAAAAATTAAAAGCAATAAGATTATACTTGCTCAAAAACAACAGGTAGATGAACTAAACACCGCAAAAGATAAATTATTTTCTATTGTTAGTCATGACCTGCGCTCGTCTGTTGCCGCACTGAAAGTCAGCAATACTAAACTAATCGACTGTCTCGAAACAAAAAACATAAACGCATTAGATCAATTATTGAGAAATAACAGCGCTATTACAAATGCCACTTATAGCTTATTGGACAACTTGCTCAACTGGGCATTACTGCAAACCAAACAGCTTTATTTTCACCAGGAATCTGTTCACCTGCATTCCATTGTGGAGCAGGTGGCTTATAACTACAGGCCCCTGATGACAGAAAAAAGCATCAGCTTTACCTGCACTATCGATACCGTTATTTTTGTTTTCGCCGACCTGGATTCTTTAAAAGTTATTTTACGAAATTTACTGGACAATGCTATTAAATTCTCTCATGAAGGCGGTATCATTAAAGTATGGTCGCAGGAAGCAGCAAGCGGTTTTTACAACATGGTAGTTGAAGACAACGGAACGGGCATGAATCCATTATCCCACCAGAACAGGCATCCGCATTCAGGAACAGGCCTTGGATTACAGTTATGCAAATCTATGGCTGAAAAAAACGGAGGCGCTGTATCCATTGAAAGCCAGGAGGGAATAGGCACCAAAGTGTTTGTATCATTACCTACATACCAGCCCCATGGAAAATATTCATATATTAATCGTTGAGGATAACCCGGAGCAAAGTAAAACACTGGCAGAAGTATTGACAGCTCACAACTATATTATATCAGCAATAGCAGCCAGTTATACCGAAGCAATCCATTTGTTTTATAAAAACAAAGTGGATTTGGTAATTATTGATATACTTTTAAACGATATTCCCGATGGAATAACGTTTGCTGAAACCATCAATACCGTTCCGAACGCAGCCAGGCCCTTTGTATTCTTAACCAGCTCGAAGGACCGGCAAATTTTCGAAAGAGCCAAACTCGCCCATCCCTTTAGTTTTTTATTAAAGCCTTTCAATGAGCTGGAAATCTTATATGCCATAGAAATAGCGGTAGAGAAATTTTATGGTCAACAACAGGTATTTACCAGTGAAGAACCAGCTGCAGTAGTGAGCAAAGACTTCCTGTTTATAAAAAAGAAAGGTGCCCTGAAAAAAGTACAAACAGGCGATATTATTTATATTGAAGTAGTAGAAAGATACTGTAACATTATTACAGAGAAAGAAAAATTTCTCGTACAGATTTCGCTTTCCAAAATCCTCGACTTAGTGGATACCACCCTCTTTTACCAGACCCACCGGAATTATGTTGTAAATGCTGAAAAAATCATTGAAATCATTCCAGCCGATAACCTTATCCTTTTACAAGGCAATCATCAGGTTCTGTTAAGTGATACATACAAGAACTTTATAAGCCGATTTCATATCCTGAAATAGCCAATTCGGTTCCCCCTTCGCCCCCTTTTATACCTCTTTTTGGCCTCTTCCCGGCAATGAAAGCCGGTTCTGTGTCATTATGCCCGTAATGGCTTCGCAGCCTCCCTATCTTTACATTCCAATTACACAATAACATTACATGGGATTTTTTAAAAATCTCCAAACCTTATGATTAAAAATATCCCCCCACAAAACTGATTCCGTTCAGTTAATTCAGCGGGAGGTATTAACCGAATGGCCTTACGATTAGCGATATAAAAATAATTGCTATGATGAAAAACGCTTACAATCCCCTTTAAATTATTGGGTTCCTTTTTCGCTGGCATTTATGAACGCCTCCCCAACAAAGTATTATACTTTGTGAATGAGGATGGTGTGCCCTATAGCCAGGATCTTCCCCCCGCAGCAAATAGTGCTTCCACTGGCGGTGAACCTACAAACATTGGCTCACAGATAGGAGTTTGGGTTGATACCAATTAGTTGCCATTATTTAACAATAATTATCAAACTAACGCACTTGTAATATGTCTACAAATACATTCACTGTTGCCGATTACTTGCTAACACGGCTTAAACAATTAAATGTCACTGATGTATTTCAGATTCCGGGTGATTATGTAAAGCATTTTACCCAGGCTCTTGAGTACTTTAATGGAATAAATACAATTGGTGCAATAAATGAATTAGATGCCGCCTATGCCGCCGATGCTTATGCAAGAACAAGGGGTCTTGCAGCAGTATCGCTGCAATATGGAGTAAGTACATTCAGTGCACTTAATGCTATTGCGGGGGCTTATGTGGAAAGAAGCCCGATAGTAGTGATTAGTGCTGCTCCAGGTGCGGACATGCGTAACCAAACAGATCGGTACGGAATGATCTTCCATCATTCCACCGGGAACCTGCTCGCTGACCAGAATGTGTATAGTAATGTGACAGTGGCCGCGGAAACATTGAGTACGAATGTGGGTGCACCTGAAAAAATTGACAATCTCCTAATTCAGGCAATTACACATAAGCGGCCGGTTTATATTGCATGCTACAAGGAAGTGTGGCAACAGCCCTGTCCACGCCCTTCAGCAAAACCGTTGCAACCATTGCTAATTAAAAGCGAACCGGCTGCACTTGAAAATGCAGTTGATATGGCGTGGCAGATTATTATCAATGCAAAAAATCCATTGATCTGGGCCGGCGTGGAAGTGTTGCGTCATGGACTAACAGGCTTGCTCCAGCAGATCATCGATGCAAGCGGTATTTATTATACGACGACTACTCTTGGAAAAACTGTGCTGGATGAAGATCCCCAAAATTTCATTGGTACATATTCAGATGCGGCTTCAGTAAAAAGCGTACTCGATATCGTTGAGCAATCGGACTGTATCATTTCACTCGGAACAATTCTGACGGATGACTACCTCTGGTTCATGGAGAATAAATATGAATACATGGTACTGGCGTCCACAGATCAGATTCGTGCAGGATATTTTAAATACCAGGAAATAACGATGAAAGATTTCATGGAAGCACTACTCAGGAAATTCAAGACAAGCGCGAAGCCGAAGTATCCGCTCAAAATGACCCCGCCCAAATGGCCAGTATATCCTGAGCCATGGGAATCGAATTCCGATCCGAAATTCAACAGTAAACCGGAAGTGATCACTTTCAACAGGTTCTTCCAGCACACGATGCAATTCCTGCAGGATAATAAAATGATGAACGATGTGAACATGGTGTTTGGTGTAAGCTGTTCGCTGTACGTTGCTGCCAATGCAACAGGATTAAAGCAAGGTAGCTTCATCGGTTCGGCAGCATGGCAATGCATAGGTTTTGAAACCGGTGCAGCACTTGGCGCCCAACTCGGAAGCGGAAAGCGTTCATGGACTGTTGCGGGAGACGGAGGGTTTATGATGGTATGCCAATCGTTATCAACCCTTGCGCGTAACAATGTAAACGCGGTCATCTTTGTGATGAGCAACGGTGTTTATGCGATCGAGCAGGTGTATGTAGATGTAAAAGCGTTCCAACCCAGTTCGGGAGTACCATTCGACGCCTTTGATATTCTTCCCAAATGGGATTATGCTGCACTGGCTAAAGCATTTGGTGCAGAAAGCTTTTGTGCTGAAACAGTTTCCGATCTCAAATCAATACTTCCTAAGCTGAAAGCCCTCAAGAACAAACCGGCATTGGTTGAGGTGATTATTCCATATAATGATCTGCCAGGACAAATGAATCGCCTGGGAGAAGAAACACTGCCTTTATAACTCAACTTTTAAATCAATAATACAATGAACCCAAAAACATACTCCATTTTCGGAGCCGGAGCTGCAGGATTGTACACCGCATGGCGTTTGCTTGAAGGCAAGACCAATGACCCGACATTCAAATCGAAGCAACTCTCGAAAGGCGATGTGCTTGAACTATATGACTGGGGTAAGTACGATTTTTCAAAATCACATCCTGGTTCCCGTGCTGCGGGGGCACGTATTTGCACCTGGCATTACAAAGATGACAAGGACAACTCTTATGTAGAACTTGGTGGAATGCGTTATTCATTCTGGGATCAAAAATCTCCCCATGCAAATGATGGGCGTGCACCAGGTCATCGTCTGGTAACAAAAACTATTGAAAATCTGGGACTTGACAAATATTCAGTTCCTTTCAATGTTACCAACAATCAATTATTTTATCTGCGTTCACGCAATTTTTACATTAATGATATTACTTCCAGCAATCCCGCCCCTTATAATATAAATAATTTTGGAGCTGGAGCCACACCTGACCAGGCTTTTACCATTCTTGAAAATCTTGGTATTCCTGCCGGGGTGAAAAAAGACGGTGGATTTACCCGTTTAGAATGGTGCAGATTCTACAAGGAAGGACGAATCATCAAAAAACTTCCGGAATCTTCTGTTTTCCAGGAGGGGGATTTACTTAAAGATATTGGTTACTGGAACCTGCTTTACGACCAGGTAGGATCGGAAGGATATGATTATGCAGCCGATGGAAATGGTTATAGTTCGAATGTGATCAACACAAACACTGCGGTATCCATGAATATCAATGATGAATTTACTCCGGGTAGCCAGTATAAAACATTGTCTATTGGTTATTCAGGAATGTTCAATGCACTCTTTGACGAAATTGTGAAGCTATGCAAGCAGAAAGGCATTGTTTTCAAGTATTATCCTGACACTCGCCTGCATTCCATTTTATGGAAAAACAAGAAAGCGGTGTTTACTTATGCATCACGCACAAATCCGAACATAGCCGAAGGAACACGTGAGGCGGATGCTGCATGGCTGGCTATTCCACGTGCAGCCATTGATCTTGTAGCTCAGGCTACCCGCTACCATCAGCCGGCAAAAGATGAGGTAGATGTACTTAATCATGAAAAGGTAAATCTCTATCTGGAATCAACAATCATGCAGCCCTCCTATAAAATAGGAATGTTTTTTGACGATCCATGGTGGACTACAGCGGCAAAAAATAATCCTGCAATTTACCCCGCGCAAATTACCGGGTATGTTATAACCCCTGATGTAATTGAGCAACTAGGTCAGGATAAATTTCCTGCAAAGGTATTAAAAGATATGAGCACGCTGATAGATGTTCCTTATTCTGGCCTCAATGAAATGGTGAAAGCAATTGAGAACAAAACCGAAGAAGCTTTGACCATTGCACAGGTAAATCAGTTATCAATAGCTGCGTGCCGTGATACCATTGGGCCAAGCGTATCCAACTCCCCAATACGCATGGTTGTTTATTTTGGGAACAACGCTAAAGTGCAAGGCAAAAAACCTATCTATGGCATTCTTGCCAGCTATGATGACGAAGACAATACCACTTTCTGGCAGGAATTAGAACTTGGTGCGAGGAGCGAACGCACAGTTCCTGTTTCCAGTGATACGCAACCCCTGGAAGGACCAAGAAAAGTGCCGGAACGCATGGTGAAGATGCTTCGAAAGATGTTGGCTGAACTTCATTATGGACCGAATTCTGATTATAGCAATATTCCCGAACCATTGGAAGCAGCCTATATGAACTGGTCTCTTCCCCCATTCAATGCAGGATACCACGAATGGGCACCGCATTTTGATGTAGGTGATGTGCAACGCAAGATTCGTAAACCTTCACAACTCATTACCGGAAAAGATGCAGATATTTTCATTGTTGGCGAAGCATACTCTAATGATCAGGCTTGGGTGGAAGGTGCATATTGTACCGCTGAATCAGTGTTAAATGATTTTTTTGGTATAGAGCCGATCATCGATAACAGTGAATATCCATTTATTTGTCCGGAATAACTTGAAAGCTGGATGTCCTTTTATTTGAATACCTGTTGTTGTTCACCATCAAATTTTATTAACTGCAGAATGCCCTGCTTGATTTTTCCGCTTACTTGTTAACCCATAAAATTTATGATTTCTTCATCGAAAGCGCTTGAACTGCAGCAACAAACATTTTATAAAGCGAAACTGATCTCATTCAGTCAATTCAATGAGAGGCGGTAACCGAAAAGCCTTATGAGTAGGACTTAAAATTACAATTATGTCCACAATTCAAAACGGAACTTGGAAGTTTATTCAAAGGTGGTCTGACTCTTCACATTATTCATTTAAGGCAACTTTAATTAATGGCACTTTAACCATTAATGATGGGGAGTTTTTTGGCACATACACTGCATTGGACGGAGCTAATCCTGGTCAAATAGCTATTGCCATTGCCGATTTCAATAATCGCACTATCACATCGTATGTTGGTAATTACCAGGGAAACTTAATGGGGGGGCAAATGGTAGGGGCTCCAGATAATGGGTCAGCTACCCCAAAGGGAGTTTGGTCGGCATTCCACATTTCTATTCTGGAAATTGATGAAGGATCTTATGGTATAGAAGTATAATTCTCAGAAGAAATTTTAGCCAAATAAGAGCTCAATTTGTTTAATAGCTGACCCTTTAAAAACGGACTGATCCTGTTCAGTCAATTCAACAGGAGGAGTTAACCGAAAAGCCTTATGAGTAGGAAAAATTTAAAAATATAAACTATGAATTCATTTATTGGCACTTGGCAAGACCAAAACAACGCAAACATTACAATTACCGGTTCTCAAAATTTTTTAACTGTAACCTATAATAATGGACGAGGTCCATTTCAAGGCTTTGAAATTGATTTAACATCGCCGGTAATAGATGTAAACTTTACCGATGATGCGCCATTTGTTGGCGTACTTGGAGTTAATAATGGACAAACGCAGATTTTTTGGATTAATGCCACTGTATGGACAAAAATAAAATAACTCATACATAGGCTTATACAAAAAAGCATCGTTTATTAGTGGGGCTGACCAAAAAGTAATGGCCAGCCCTTATTTATTCGGGTACACCTGATGGAGCTCTGTCATCGTTTAAACAATTGTCAGAACCTTCATTTTCCTTTTTTGGTCAGCCAATGGAGCTATCATCATTACTACCAAAAAGGAAAATCAGCACTTACTTCCTGCGTGCAGTGAGCGCACTGAATGGTTGCAACATGGGAGACAATGCGCAGAACCATTATGAAATAGGTATTGCCATGTCTATGAGACAATGGGGTGTTACAGACGAAATAGCTATTGCTGCTTATGAAGGAATAGAAATAAAAAAGCGTCTCATCAATTATGATGAGACGCTTTTTTGTATAAAATTATTAATAAGACAGGCTGTCTTTACCTACCGGACTTGAAACCAGATTCTTCAGCGGAGGTGCGAACTTAGTCAGATCGATACCTGCTACAGCCGTTTTATATTCTTCCATATTAGGTATTCTTCCAAGGATGGCAGAAAGAACAACTACTGGTGTGGAAGCAAGCAAAGATTCTCCTTTTTTACGATCGGAATCTTCCACAACTCTGCCCTGGAAAAGACGGGTGGATGTAGCCATCACTGTATCTCCTTTAGCTGCTTTTTCCTGGTTACCCATACAAAGGTTACAACCCGGACGCTCGAGATACATCATGTTTTGGTATTCTGTACGTGCAGCGCCTTTCGGAGCATTATCGTTGAACTCGAAGCCAGAATATTTCTGCAATATTTCCCAATCTCCCTCTACCTGCAATTCATCAATGATATTGTAAGTTGGAGCTGCTACCACCAGCGGAGCATTGAACTCAACTTTACCTTTCTGTTTTTCCAGGTTCCTGAGCATTTGAGAAACAATTTTCAAATCGCCCTTGTGCACCATGCAGGATCCTACGAAACCAAGATCCACTTTTTTATCACCGTAGTAGGAGAGTGCACGGATGGTATCGTGGGTATATCTCTTAGAAACGTCGTCATTATTCACATCAGGGTCTGCAATCATTGGTTCAACAATTACATCCAGATCAACTACCACTTCAGCGTAATACTTAGCATTCGTATCCGGAGTTAAAGCAGGCTTTTCACCTGATTTAATCTCTGCGATTCTCTTATCAGCTTTATTGATCAGTCCCTGCAGCACCTGTCTGCTGTTATCCATGCCTTTTTCGATCATGATCTGGATCCTGCCTTTTGCAATTTCCAGTGATTGAATCAGGGTATCATCTTCAGAAATACAGATGGAAGCTTTTGCTTTCATCTCTGCGGTCCAGTCAGTAAAGGTGAAAGCCTGGTCAGCAGGGAGTGTTCCGATGTGTACTTCAATCACTCTGCCCTGGAAAACGTTCTCTCCGGCAAATTTCTGCAGCATCTGCGCCTGTGTAGCGTGTACTACATCACGGAAATCCATGTGCTCCTTCATTTCTCCTTTGAAGGTTACTTTCACTGATTCCGGAATTGGCATGGATGCTTCACCTGTAGCCAATGCCAGTGCAACGGTACCTGAGTCAGCACCAAAAGCAACACCTTTAGACATTCTTGTGTGAGAGTCACCACCAATGATGATTGCCCACTCATCTATCGTAATATCGTTGAGTACTTTGTGAATTACATCTGTCATGGAATGATATTCACCTTTCGGGTCACGGGCAGTGATCAATCCAAAGTCATTCATGAACTTCATGAGTTTTGGAATATTTGTCTGCGCCTTCTTATCCCATACTGATGCGGTGTGACAGCCTGACTGGTAAGCACCGTCAACAATTGGCGAAATCACAGTCGCCGCCATAGATTCCAGTTCCTGGGCAGTCATCAGACCGGTCGTATCCTGGGAACCTACGATATTTACCTCTACACGAACATCTGAACCCGCATGTAATACTTTGCCCGGAGTAATGCCTACCGCATTTTTGTTAAAGATCTTTTCTACTGCTGTCAGCCCCTGACCCTCGTGAGAAATTTCTTTTGGTAGTGCAAATACAGGGGTAGGTTCAATACCGAGGATCTTAGCTGCTACGGTCTGGATCTTTTTACCGAATACGATAGCATATGATCCGCCAGCCTTGATAAATTCCATTTTCTGAGGCGTCAGTGCCTTAGCAATGTCAATCAGTTCCTTATCGCCGTTGTAAAGTTTCTTTGTCTTTGTGTTGATGGTAAGAACAGTGCCGGTAGCAACAGAGTATTCTTCCTCGAGAATATGCTCACCAGCTTCATTACGAACAAGTTTACCATTTTCGTCTACCTTTTTCACCCAGTTTTTGAGGTCAATACCGATACCACCGGTAACGTCAACAGTCGTGAGGAAAATAGGAGAAATGCCGTTTGTACCACCTACAATCGGGGCAATGTTCACAAATGGAACATAAGGACTGGCCTGTTTGCCTGTCCAGAGAGCCACGTTATTTACACCCGACATTCTTGATGAACCTACGCCCATGGTACCTTTATCAGCAATCAACATCACGCTCTTGTTAGGATGTTGCGCCTGCAGCGCCCTGATTTCGGCCTGTGCCTGGGGAGTGATCATGCATTTACCATGCAATTCACGGTCAGATCTGGAGTGTGCCTGATTACCCGGAGAGAGTAAGTCAGTAGAAATATCACCTTCACCAGCTATGAAAGTTACTACCTTAATTTCTTCAGGCAGTTCAGGGAGTTTAGTGAAAAATTCCGCTTTAGCATAACTTTCAAGGATTTCTTTAGCTATCTCATTTTCATTTTTGAATGCTTCTTTCAGACGGTCTGTGTCGGCATCATAGAGGAAAACCTGCGTTTTCAGCACATTTGCAGCTTTTTTCGCAATAGCGATATCTTCACCCAGCGCCAGGTCCAGCAACACTTCGATGGAAGGACCACCCTTCATGTGTGATAATAGCTCAAAAGCAAAAGATGGGGATATTTCCTCAACTACGGCAGTACCAAGAATGATTTCTTTTAAAAACTGAGCCTTTACACCAGCAGCAGGAGTAGTACCTGGCAATACGTTGTAAATAAAGAAGTTAAGAGAATCTTTTCTGTGCACATTGTCAAGATCTCTAATTTGCGCGATGACTTCACTTAGTAATTCTGCGCCATCAATCGGCTTGGGATGGAGGTCCTGACCTTTTCTTTCCTCAATTTCATTGAGATACTCATTATAACGACTCATACGACTTTTCTTTTTAAATGCGAAGACGCAAAGGTAAATAATGTAGATAATATTACATAGCTATCTAATAATATCTCACTTTAGCGGAGGGGGGAATAAGCATCTCCACCCGCTCCCATTAAAGGAAATGGGTTAAGCCATAATTATCACATGCAATTCTTCGGAGGGTTACTTATTTTGATGTAACCTGCTTATTGTCTGCACTATGCCTTAAATAAATCACACATATGACCCTGGCGCGATCACTACCCCTAGCTCCGCAGCGGTAAATACCTCCAGGTTATCCTATAATTGCTGTCTGGTTCCAGCTTTATAATATAATTCAGCCAGTTTTTTCTGATACCCTGATATGATACTCTCTCTCTTGATCTTCATATCTATCAGCTTACTTTCCCTGCTATTAATCAAAAACAACGTACTCTCTCCCAGATCAAATTTCTGCAATTCACCGGCTAATAATGCCTGCTGGTTATTAATACTCTGCACCTGCAAGATTAGCTGTGACTGATAAGCTGTGAGACTATTAAATGAGGCCGTGATATTATTGTTAATCTCGCGTCCGGATTGCATCAGATCGTAATCTACCTGCTGCTGTTTAAATCTCACCTGTTTCAGTTTCCCCCGCTCTGCACGTAGGAACAACGGGAAAGCAAAATCTACCCCTATCTTATAGTTACTCCATCCAAAGTCATAATAATCCGGTACATAAGAACCAAAATCTGTACGTCGGCTCAGCAATGATCCATTTATATTGATCTTGGGCTTCAGCTTCTCCTGTGCAAACCGGCGTTCTACATCCAGTTGCTCTCCCTTAGCACGCAGTTTTACCAGCTCCGGGTGCATATCGGCCAATCCAAGTAAAGAGTCCAGCAGTACTCTGTCTGGCAATTGCAGTTGCTGATTTGACTCTTGTGGAATCGCATCTTTGGGTAGCTCCAGCGGTATACCTTTCTCGTTCCAGAGATGATTGGAAAGTACCAGCATCGCATTCTTTACTTCTATCTCACTTTTAGCCAGCTGGATCTCTCTGTCCTGCACAGTAATGCTTGCTTCGATGGTATCCAGTCCTGGTTTATCACCCAGTAATGCCTGATTAGTCAGTGCTTTAAAACGCTTTGTGGCAAGATCCAGCCCTTCTTTAATCAACACATATTCCCTGAAGGCATAGTACCAGTTCCAGTAATCTTTTACGGCACCAAACCACACGCTGTTAATCTGTTTCACTTTATCTGCTTCTGCATAGCTCAGCATGGCTTTTGCCTGCCAGAGCGTACTACGCCTCGCATCAATCAGCAGCCCTGCACCTAGTGGTATGTTTAAACCTACTGCCACAAGACCTGCATCGGTCGTATGTGTTTCAGGATTTGTATACACACCCGTGTTGCGGTCATAGCCTACTTTCAGATCAGCGCCGGCAATGTATAAAGGTACCTTCAGTTCATTATGCCAGTTATTATAGTACGTAGTATGACCAAATAATTTACGTCCGAAAGCAGATTTCAATGTCGGGTCAAATTCTCCTTTTGATTGCAGCACGCTGGCCTTTGCCGCATCGCTCAATAAAGCGGCCTGTTTTACGATAGGATGATTCATAAAAACCATATCTTCCAGATCCCCCAGCGAAAAGATTCTGGCCGTATCCTGCGCATATGCACATTCCCACGAAAACAGCAGTAAGCCGGCAATTAAATAATAGCTTAATTTCTTCATCATTTCTTACTATTTGAATCCTTTGTTGAAGGCTCTTTCTCCAAACTTGGCGGGAAACCATTCAGTTGTCGCCAGATTTCATACCACAGCGGCACTGATCGAAGAATAATACGACCATACACGCCAGAACCCTGTCTGAGCTGAATCGGCCAGGCCTCATCATTTTTAGGAACCGGAATAGTAGGTTTTATCAGCAACCTGTATTTTCCACCATTACTGCTGATCCTGTCAATCGCCCATACCTTACCCGCAAACGTTCCTACTGCTACAGAAGGCCATCCGGAAAACTGTACTGATGGCCAGCCTTCAAACTGTAAGCGAACATCGCTCGTATCCAGGATCAGGGGCACGTCCATGGCATTTACATACAATTCCGCCGCCACCTCCGGATGGAGTGGTTGTAATGTTGCTATAGATTCACCTTCTTTGATATTCTCGCCAATACCTGCTTTCAGTGTTTTTACCACATATCCGTCCTGTGGTGCACGTACTACATACAGGCCACGGCGTATAGTGATATTAGAGATGTCATTGCGTAGTTTTGCAATATCTCCTTTTACGCCTGCACGGCTTGACATAGCAGAACTCATATCCGACTGGGCTTTGGCCAGTGATTCCTGGTACTTGGCCCTGATATTGTCCAGGTCAATCAGTGCATTTAATAAGCCCTGTTTGGAGTTGTTCAATTTGTTTTGTTGGCTGATCACTTTTGCATTGTCTTCCTGCAGTTTCAGGCGGCGGGTTTCAATGTCAGTCAGTGAGAACAGGCCATTCTTATAACCGGATTCGTACCGTTCCAGACGGGCTTTAGATGTTTCGTAATAATTCTGTACAGCTACCAGGTCAGCACTGTCCATCTTCACATAGTTTTCAGATTGATGTACCTTATTTTCGGCAGCGGACAACTGATATTGCAATCCACGGTTCATGGCCTGGATCTGTGCTGTTGTTGCCTCCATTTTCTGTATGGCAGCGCTTTCACTGTTCTTTTTTGCTTCCAGCTGTTCTGCGAGCCGCTCTGGCAATTCAGGGTCAAAGTAAGACTGGCTGGTCTCTGAGATCACGAGGATCGTATCCCCTTTTTTTACTTCCTGGCCATCGCGCACGGCCCAGTGTTCAATACGCCCACCTATCTGGTTCTGCACAGTCTGAGGACGGTCTTCAGGCCTTAGTGCGGTGACAGTCCCTTTTCCTGGAATGGTCTGGCGCCATGGCATGAGCAGTATGATAAAGAATATGACGAGGCAGATGCTCATGATCTTGCCCAGCATGTGCGATCCCTTTATCTGGATAAGTTCGGCTTGTGACTGCGTATTCAAAGCCTCCATATGCTTATGATGTAATCTGTTTTGTGCCATATTATTTGTCCTCCTCTATTTCAAGATCAGTGACTACAGCCAGTTTCTCTGCGCCGGTTACCATGTCAAATACTGTATTCAGACTAGTCATCAGTTTTTCAATAGCATAACTAATCTGTACCACGATCACTTCTGCTGCTACAAACTGACCGAAAGTCATTTCTCTTTCTACTACGAAAAATGATCCCATCAGCAACAGTCCGCCCATCAGGATGGTGCGTAATGCTACAGAACTGACGAAGAATTTCTTCAGTACATTAAAGTGATCGTTACGGGCCATGAGATATTTCGCTGTGATCTGGTCTGTGGTTTTACATACCTGGTCCATCTTTTCAGGATGACCACGGTAGGTGTCAAGATCAGAAGCTACCTCTTCGAGGTGAGCGACCAGTTCATATTTATAGCCGGATTCGTCAATGCTGGTATTGACCCCATGCCTGAAATAGAGTACGAGCACCAGGGCGATGGCGGCAATAGCAAATAACCCCACCGCCATAAATACAGGGTGGTAAAAGGAGAGGAGTATGGCACTGAAAAATATCTGGACGGATGCAGCTACAATATCTACCAGCAATTTAGTCAGGCCTTTTTGTATAGTTAGAATATCAAAGAAACGGTTCACCAGTTCTGGTGGATATTCACCATTTATTTCTTCCTTTTTGATACGGGGCAGGCGATACGCGAACTCCATAGCCGCTTTGGCAAATATCTTCTGCTCAAGAAATTCAACAAGCGTCAGTTGTCCAATCAATAGTGCCCCCCCAATCACGATACCTGTCAGTACTACCGCTATTAAGATATAGGTAGAACTATACATAGAACCGTTGGATAGCAGGTTATAGACAGCCGTTGTTCCTAACGGCAGCGTGAGACCAATGATGCCGATAAGTACGGCATAAATAAAAATGTAATTGATAGAGGTTCGTTCGTGATATAACAACCTCACCAACCTTTGCCAGGGTGACGGAGCATCCGCATGCTTCTTCTTCTTCTTCATAAACACAGTTTATTCTAGTAATGATTTGATGATGATGTAGTATTACTATATATACTGGTGTGTTATGACGATAACGAAGCCTGATCAGAATTTAAATGAATAAAAGTGGAGGGGGAGTAAGCACGTCCCTGAGGGGTTCTTTAAAAATGCTATAACTATAGGTCTCCCAATGTACAGAAAGTGGGGAGGCCCAGGTAAGTGTGGAAAAGCTGAGGCCGTCTTCATAAAATGAGAAGAGTTCCTTGCCACCTTTTTTTATACAGTTATCCCCAAAGTCGCCGATAGGCGCTTCGTCACTGACATTCTCGATATTATAGGATTTGTAAAAAGCGTACAAATAATCGCATGCGCCCACAGTAAATACTGTAATCAGCAGCAACCATATTATCCCCTTTAACGACGAGTCCCTTAAGTTGTTCACAATTTCCACTATTACAAATATAGGGATTCAGCCTAAAAAATAGTAGTGTTATAACAATTATTTATATGAATTGAACGGGATATAATATAGTCCCAATAAGATTTTTACTAAAATTACCGTAAAAAGTTTAGGCATTGACGCGATGCTGTTTTGTGGGAAAGTATGTATGCCGGTGTAGAATAACTCATTGATAGGTTTGCTGAATACCAAACTTCTTCATCTTGGCAAATAGGGTCTGCGCAGCTATACCCAGGGCTGCGGCAGCTCCTCCTGCACCACTCACCTTGCCATGACTGGCGCGCAGTGCCCTGATAATATGCTCCTTTTCCATCTCCTCCATGGTCTTGATCACCTCCGAAGAAGCCACTGGCGTAATATCCGGTTGTGACCGCAAATCAATCGAGGTGATCTCCGATCCCTCTGCCAGCAATACCTGTCTTTCGATCAGGTGTTCCAGTTCCCTGATATTTCCCGGCCAGGGATATTCCTTCATTTGCCGCAATACAGTTGTGCTGATCTTGTTGACTGTCTTACCAAACTTCTCTAAAAAATAATATGCTAACAGTTCTATATCCTCCTTCCGCTCCCGCAATGGTGGCACATCTATGGGAAATACATTCAATCTGTAATACAGATCCAATCTGAATCTTCCCTCAGCAACCTCTTTCTCCAAATTCCTGTTTGTAGCTGTAATGATCCGCACATCAATAGGTATAATTGCCTGTCCGCCTAATCGCTCCACTTCCCGCTGCTGCAATACCCGTAGCAGTTTCACCTGTGCTTCTAAGGGCAATTCACCTATTTCATCTAAAAATACGGTACCTCCATTTGCCTGTTCAAACTTCCCGATCCGTTGCTGGTTTGCACCTGTAAAAGCCCCTCTCTCATATCCAAACAACTCTGATTCTACCAGTGATAAAGGCAATGCTGCACAGTTTACCGTCACCATTGGCTGATGACTACGGGAAGAAGCCCTATGTATCGCCGCTGCCACTCTTTCCTTGCCCGTACCGCTTTCGCCGGTGATGAGCACAGAAGTATTGCTGGGTGCTACTTTGCTGATGTGGTCCAATACATTCGAAAATGCTTTACTCCGGCCTACCATCCCTGTATCCTGTAGTATTGCCGGCTGTTGTTGCCTGGCTTCTAATTCATGTCTGAAGAAGGCAATATCCAGCATGACCAGCAGATCCTTTTCCCTGAATGGTTTCACAAGAAAGCCATACGGGTTCGTAGTCTTAGCCGCTTCCAGTATATCCTGGTTTGCATTCGCTGAAATAAACAGGAAAGGTAAGCGCTGTGTCATCAGTTCCCTCGCCAGATCAATGCCCGTCAGATCACCTTTGAGTATAATATCTATCAGTATCCAGTCCGGTTGTTTGCTCTCAATCAGCTTGCGGGCCTGCACCACGCCCGATGCTATGCCGACTACCGTATATCCTGCTTTCTGCAGCATCAGCCGCAAATCGTTTGCTACAATAAATTCGTCCTCTACAATCAATATCTTCATATCATTTCTTTTTGCGCAACAGGGAATACTATTGTAATGACAGTACCTTGCTCACTCGTCACCTCAAATGTACCATCCAGCTGTTCACTCAGCCCACGCATGAGGTTCATGCCAAGTGATGATGTGTTATCGATGTTAAATTGCTCGGGTAATCCTGTACCATTATCGAAGATACGAAGCTGCCAGTGCTGCTCATCTATGTTTTTTAGCGAGATTTCAATGATACCCTGACGCGTTCCGGGGAATGCGTATTTGATAGCATTGCTCACTGACTCATTCAGCACAAGTCCCAGTGGTACTGCCTGTGCAACATCCAATTCCAGTGAAGTAATATCCAGGTTGAATTGTATTTGTGCTTTTGTCGGAAAACTTTCCTGCATGTAAGCCACCAGTTCCCTGATATACCAGCTCATGTCAATCCTGGCCAGATTGTCCGTCTGGTATAGCTTTTGGTGGATCAGCGACATGGCATGCATACGATGTTGACTGTTGCGGATTGCATCAATGGCGTCCTGGTTGTCCAGGTAATTGGATTGGGAATTAAGGAGACTAATGACAATCTGTAAATTGTTTTTTACCCGATGATGAATTTCCTTCAGTAGCCATTCTTTTTCCTGTAGCAACTTGAGCAATAATTCATTCTGATCATTGATCTCCTCCTGTTTCTGTTGCAATTGCAGGTTGTTGCGTTGTTTCAGCCTGCTACGGTTATATGTCAGGGCGAGGATAATCAACAATGCACATACCCCTGCAAAGATTACATTCCTGAATATAATTTCTTTTTGTAATGATGCTTCCTGTAATGCTGACTTTTGTCGTAATAATTGAATATCCTGGTCCTTTTTATTGGTTTCAAACTGGATCTGTAGCACAGCCAGTTGCCTTGATTTATTCAGATTAGTAATAGAATCTGAGAATAATTTATATAGTTTATAGTGTTCCAGTGCCCCTTGAATGTCGCCCGCTGCAGAATCTGCACGATACAGGAATTGGTGGCTTTGTAGTAACCTGATGGCTGGTTCGTCACGGTTCAGGACATCCTCTGAATAAGCTACCAGGTAGGGTTTGCTTTCTTTCATTTTTCCCATACCCTGCAAATAGCCAGCTATTGCAAGCCTGCTTATCTGTCTGAAATAAGGCGATAATTTTTGCCTGTTGTACAGTGTTACGATCTTATTGAAGTACGGCATTCCGCTTTTAAAATCTTTCATGGCAAGATAGGTGTTGATATAACGGGTCAACAGATCTACCCACGCGTCATCATCTTCTTCAGCAATGGGAATCAGGGATTCTATCTTGTGAAGCGTATCCAGCGAGGCCTTATACTTACCCAGCTTACGAAGAATAAATGAAATATTGATCTGAATACTTTGTATGCTATTCGTATCGCTGTTTAAATAAGCAATTATTAACCCACGATTGAAGTATTCCAATGCCTGTTCATATTCATCTATGGTATAATAAATCATACCAAGACGGTTGTAGATAGGGCTCATGATAATACCTGTTTCATGTACTTGTTCTCCCGTTTGCATAGCCATGAGGTTATAACGGAGTGCGTTGGGAAAATCATTCAGAAAAGTATAGGTATTCCCCATCAGGCTATAGAGTCCGTGTAATCTTATAAAGTGTACTTTGTTGTAAAGTTGTAACGCGGTCTGAAGTGTTTGTAATGATTTGGTATACTCTCCGTTCACACTATAGAGATCCCCTACGAATTCCAGCATACTGGCTGCGCTCAGGTAATCGTGGATGCTGCGGTAAATGTCGACGGCAGCTTCGTAATAGTGAATCTTTGCAGGGAGATCACTGGATTTGTTTTGAAAAGTGCCTCCTATTTCGATCAGGGCTTCTGCCTGTAACCGGGGTGTACCATACTGCCTGAGAATATTGTAGGCTTCCATGCTGGTAGCACGACGGCCATCATCCCTGTGTGATTCGTTCAGGATCTTTGCGGTCAGGAGTTTACCAATACCAATGCCTCCCTGATAGTTCATCTTTCTGCTGAGAGCATCTATCTGTCTGGCAATGGTCCAGGCAGAATCCATATCCTGTTTTTCATAACCTGTCTTCAGGATCAGGCGTTGCCCATCCCTGTACAGGGCATTGATTTTTGCAGTATCCTGCCCAAATGAAGTAATAAAAAACAGGAGGGCCACCAAAGTGGCCACTCCCTTTATTTGAAGACCATGCATCATATTATTATACCAGCTGTTTGCGTGGCAGTGCTTCCCTCATCAGATAACAGATACAGATGGCTACACCTGGTCCAATGATGGACGTCAATCCCAGGTATCTGGCCATAACAGCTCCCATCAGGCATCCCAGCAAAAATCCCCCGATTAATATGGAGACGTTTCGCAAACTCTGCAAGGCTGCCGGTTCTTTAAAACCAGTAAGTACCAGATTGCCCAGATCAAGAGCAGCCTGTGTCACATTGCCTGTCATCATCGTGGTCGGACCGTGCGTTTCTTTGGCAAAGAGTTTACCAAAGGCATTCTGCAGGCCCATGGCCACCACTACCATGAATACCAGCAAATATAACATAAAGGAACTCATCAGGGGCAGGAACATCGCCAGCACACCAGTCAGTATCAGCAGCACGCTTTCCACCAGCATGATCCTGTACTTTCTGACCAGTACCCTGGCCAGCCAGCCACCTATCATTACCGCCGCCACAAAGGTGGGAAAGGTAATGAGTTTGACCCAGTCACCACTCTGTTTGCCGGATACCATCTGTGCAGCAAAGGTGATAAAGTTACCCGTGACGTGTGCAGAGAAGATCGAGCCACCCGATACAAACGTAACCGTGTCACAAAACCCTGCTACCCACGATAGCATGAAGGTGACCCAGTGTATACTATGTTTTGGTTCTTCCATAAGCTATAATTATTCCAGATGCGCTCTCAGCATCCAGGCCATTTTTTCATGTATTTCCATCAGTCCTGTGATATAATCGCTGGTACCTGCATCGTGAAATGCCTGTGCATAACCATTGATATTTTCTCTCAGGTGAATGAGAATGCTTTCATGGTCTGCCAGCAGTTCTTCGATAAAACCAACGCTGTCATTTTTTTCTCTGCTCTGTTCAGAAAGGTGCGTCAGTGCCAGGTATTCTTTTAGAGTGGCAGGCGGAAAGTGGCCCAGGCTTCTGATCCTTTCTGCTACGGTGTCTACGATCTCTTCCAGCTGTCCGTATTGTGCTTCGAAGAAGAGGTGTTTGCTGTGAAAGTCTGCGCCGGTTACACACCAGTGTGCTTTGCGGGTCTTTGTGTACAACACGAATTCATCAGCTAAAATTTTGCCTAATGAATGGGCTACTTCTGCCAGGTAATTTTCCTTAATTCCGATAGATGCTTTCATGTAATTATAAATTTGAAAATAATAAATAGTCAATGGAGAAACGGCCTGCGCCTATAAGGAGAATGAAGAGCAATCGTGCTACCTGCTCTTTTAACATGCGGAGTGCATCAAAATGAGATCAGCTTTCCTTATTACTGGAATGATTGAATAGCTGTTTCAATGCCTTGTCCTGCTACGGTGAAGAATGAAGGTCCTGCCAGCAGTATCATTTTGCTCAGTGGTTTGAAAGCAGCATAGTGTTTACTTTTCAGGTATGCTGCTACCTTGTAAGCCTGCAGCATACCTCTAGTCACGTTTTCTGCTACCAGTGCGGTCGGAGAATCGATACCCGCATCTTTCAGATCACTTGCAAATGAGAGAGAAGCTACATTCAGTGATAGTGCTTCGCGCATAGCCACACTCCCTACTTTCGTCATTAGCTCTGGCGTGAATTGATTACGATCGCCGAGGCCGATGAGCAACAGTTTCTTTGCCTTGATCTTGCCAGCTGGCGGTGTGATGAGAATTGTTTCCAGTGCATGACCTGCAAACTGGCCGGACTTACGGATTTCAGTGATGAGGCCATTGGTGGCTTCATCCAGATGCACCATGCCATTGAGTGCTGCTGGCAGGGCAGGAGGGGCGTTGAAAATATCGCCTTCGGTATATTCAAATACACAGGCTATCTGCAGGTCTGCCACTGCAGCAGAAGGACCTTGTACCAGTCCTTCGATGGTGACGCCATCCACTTTACCCCAGGCTTTGGTGGTGCCAACAGCAGTAGTAGTTTGCTGTGCATGTACAAAAATGTGCGCGAATAATAATGCGGTTACAACTATTGTGCGTTTCATGTTTATTAGAATTTAAATGCGACACGTGTATTGACAAAGATCCCGTCTTTATGATCAGGGATGAGGTCTTCAACCAGTGTACCGGTTTTGAAATATTGAATACCTGTATTGACTGAGAAATTTTTGTTCACTGTATACACTACGCTGGCCAGCCATGCTGACATCTACAAAGAGGTTCTGCACATTCAGGTGATCCTCATCTATAGGGCGGGGACCGTTTTTACGGCCATTCTCCCAACCGCTCCGAAGTTGTGCGAACAATCTTATAGAAGAGGAAAAGTGCAGGTCTGCATGCACATCGTAGCGCTGTAGCCAGAAAGTATTATGGCCAATGCCCTGTTGTCCCCAATCTTCGTTGTGGAAGTCTGCGTATTCAACACGCGCTTCTCCACCAAAGGAGAGATAGCTGTTATCATGGCCGAGCGGAATGTATTTGATACCCTTGCTGGATGAATCATATTTCTCATCAAAGCGCATGAGCTTAAACCCCTGCCCATAAACAAGGGTTGTGAGCAATAACAGGATGGCTGCGATTGTCGCGGTGATACAGACTTTCAGGAATTGTAGCATCTTAGTGATTATGGAGCATGTTGTGATGTTTTCACAGGGGTACCAATCTGCATGCCGCGAGTTAACTTGTTTTAAATCAATTATTTAAACTAAATACGATCAATTCCTTTTTTACCGTATTTCGTATTTTGAATGAAAAAACAAAACCGCACCCGTAAAAGGAGTGCGGTTTCGAAAAATATATTACAGGATGAATTACACAGTAATCGCTTCGTACGCTTTTTCCATCGCAGTATCCTGTACACCTGGTACGCTCAACCCTTCTGCTCTTACCGCGGTCACATCCGTCATACCCATAAACCCTAACACTGCTCTCAGGTAATTTTCTGTATAATCATACACCTTCATCATTCCCTCAGAATAAACGCCTCCTGTAGAAATAGCCAGATATACTTTCTTGCCTTTCACCAATCCTTCCGGTCCATTTGCTCCATAGCTAAACGTCTTTCCTCTTCTGGCGATATGATCAATCCATGACTTCAGATTGGAAGTAATACTGAAGTTATACATCGGCGCGCCGATCACTACTACATCTGCTGCCAGCAATTCAGCAATTGCTTCGTCAGAATGTGCAATCGCACTCACCTGCTCAGCAGATCTATTTTCTTCAGGGGTAAAAAAAGATTGAATATGCGCTTCTTCCAAATGTGGGAACGGTGCTGCGGCCAGGTCACGAACCACCACTGTACTACCGGGGTGAGCAGCAGTTAGTTTTTCTACAATGGCATTTCCTAATTGCGCGCTATACGACTGAGACTTTCTCGGGCTGGTGATCAAATGCAATATTCTCATGATGCTTATTTTAAATTTTAACCCAAAAGTATCTACAATCTCCACGCGGCTGGCGATACTATATTCCCGGATAGCACTATCCTACAGGATAGTAATATGTCGTATTTTTGTACCATGAGTGTAAGAACCAAAGAAACATGCAGAAAACACATCATTCCTGTCAAAGATGCCCTCGATGTACTCGGTGGCAGGTGGAAACTCCAGCTCCTGATTCACCTAGGCTTTGGTCCCCGGCGTTTCAACCAGCTCGCCAAAGAGCTGGCTCCCATTACAGACAGAACCCTTTCCAAAGAGCTAAAAAGCCTGGAAGCTAATAAGATTATTTCGCGCACTGAATATGATGCTTTCCCGCCTGTAGTAGAATACAGGATCACACCCCACGGAGAATCACTGTTTGCCGTCATTTCAGAACTTGGCAACTGGGGACGTGCACATAGAAAGTTAATAATGGAGAAGTAAAGTTGTGCTCAGGAAAAGTCTCTGAAAATATCCGCGACGGCAGTTGTCAGCTCCTTAGCCAGCAAAGGCTTTTTTAGCAACTTCACCACCATCGGATTGGCATATGTACGGCTGATATCACTATAATCAAGCGAAGAGGATACCATGATCACATGGCACTGTGATTTGATCTTAGCAGGATAACTATCAAAAGCCTCCAGGAAATCAAACCCATCCATCTCCGGCATCTGGATATCCAACAAAATTAATGTAGGAGGAATACGAGGTAAAGATATATTGGACGATAGAAACTCAAGCGCTTTATTGGCATTATTAAAAGCAAGCACAGTCCGGCTGATCTGCTGTATGGCAATCAACTTTTCATGCAATAGAAGGTCCACTTCATTGTCATCTATCAAAATCACACGTAAATCAGGAATCGAAATCATTTCTGTTCGGAATGCTTATTTCAAATTGTGTACCTTCTCCATACTTGGATTCTACATTGATCGTACCGCCAATCTTGTTCAGCGCTTCTTTCACTATATAAAGGCCAATGCCGCTACCCGGCTTATTGTTATTCTTAGATCTGAAGAACATTTTGAAGATGTTGTTCAGGTGTTCACTCAATATACCAATACCATTGTCCGATATTACCAGCGTTGCCTTGTGTGGCTCTACTTTTACTGCCAGGTTCACTTTTGGATGCACCTCATCCGGCTTCTGATATTTAACAGCATTTGATATAAGGTTGTTTAGAATCACACTGATACGGAAAGTATCTCCCTTAAATTCAACCGGCTGGTCTACATTGACCTGGAACTCTATCGCTGTATTCTGATGTTTGAATTGGGTGATACATTCATTCAGCAGGTGGTCAAAAGTAATTTTCTCATACTCCACATCCAATCTTGAATTGCGATAGTATTCAATGATCTTTTGAATAAAGCCATCCAGTTTCTGAATACATACTTCGATCATATTCAGATAGCCGTTAGGGTCAGTCACAGAGTTATCCAGTCTGCTCAGGTTAATGATACCCAGTACAGACATGAGCGGAGAGCGAAGGTCATGCGAAGTGGAGTAGATAAAGCGGTTCAGCTCATCATTGATCTTTTCCAGTTCGATAATCTTTTCCTTCAGCTGTTTGCGGGTGGCATATATTTCGTAGGCATTCTGAATGGTTCTGTGCAGCTCGTGCTCATCCCATGGTTTCTTGATATAGGAGAATATATGCCCCTTGTTGATGGCATCGATAATGTCTTCTACATCGGTATAGCCGGTGAGCAGGATACGCATGGGATCAGGCAAGGTGTCTTTAATCTCATTAAAGAATTCAACACCGGTAGATACGGGCATCTTCTGGTCAGCGATGATAATATGTACATCGATGCTCTTTAGTAACTGCTTGCCTTCCTGGGCGGAGTTAGCTGTGTAAATTTCATAACTGCGGCGGAAGCTGGCTTTAAAAGCATTTAGGTTGTGTACTTCGTCGTCAATGTAGAGAATCCTGATACGGTTTTCTTTCATCCACTAATGTTTTATACAAAAAACGATAATGATTTAATTGCAGGGCTGTATTCCTGACTGGGGTACCATCGGAGTATGACACTAGGCCATAACGCTAATCTTCAATGGTAAATATATAATAAATTCTGCACCTTCCCCGGGCGCAGTATTTACGAATATCCGTCCCTGATGTTTTTCTATGATATTGAATACGATAGAAAGGCCCAGACCTGTACCTTCCCCTACGTCTTTGGTAGTAAAGAATGGATCGAAGATCTTTTCTTTTACTTTTTCAGTCATACCCGGACCTGTGTCTTTGATACTGATCACGGCCATTTCATCTTCCTGCCAGGTAGTGATGATCACACTTTCTTCCCTGCCGTTTGAATGGGTTTTAATTGCATTGAAGGCATTGGTCAGTATGTTCATGAATACCTGGTTCATTTTACCGGCATAGCATTCGATCTTAGGTAGGGTGCCATAGTGCTTCGTGACCGTTACATTTGGCGGAATGCTGTTCTTCAGGAGTACCAGCGTGCTGTCCAGCCCTTCGTGCAGGTCAACCGATTTCACATCACTTTCGTCAAGGCGGCTGAAGGTACGTAATCCTTTGACAATCTCGGCAGTGCGTGTGGCACCATCTTCAATACCTTTTATCAGCGAGGCGATTTCTTCGTGAATATAGTCGATGTCTATCTCCTGTTTGTAAGCCGCGATCTCCTGCAGTTCCGTTTTCACATCGGTGGCGGTGGCGAGGTCATCGTACTTATTAAGCAGCGTTTTGATATCGGCTATATCCATTTTGAGCGGCTTGATATTGGAAGTGACAAAGTTAATCGGGTTATTGATTTCGTGTGCAATACCTGCCGTAAGCTGACCCAGAGATGCCATTTTCTCTCTTTCCACCAGTTGGGTCTGTGCGTCTTTCAGGTTTTTGAGGGCTACATTCAGCTCTTCATTGCTGGCCTGTAACTCTTCCGTACGTTTGTGCACTTTGTCTTCCAGTATAATATTCTGCTCTCTTACCAGGCGCTCATTCTCCTGTGAGGCTTGCAGGGCTTCGGCTCTGAATACATTGATCTTGTGTGCCAGTGCGAAGGAGAGGAGCAGGGCTTCCATTCCTGAGCCGATCTGCAGTGCATAATAGGTAAAGTCATTATATGGCAGCACGTTCATATTGCGTAATACGAATATGATCACACTGACGAGGAACACAGACCATGCCAGCAAAAAGAAACGGGCGGAGCTATAACCCATCCGGCTCATCCTGAGTGGTACGATAAATACGATGACGGCAGCGGCAGAAACTACCAGCTGTACCCACACCTGCGCAATGGTATACCAATCCAGCAGGGCAGGTATGAAACATACCAGGTACGCATAAATGAGGTAGTTGATCAGGTTGTGCCCGCGCCTGTAATGTTGTTTCGTTTGCAGGAACTGCTGTACGAACATCAATGCCGTTAGTCCATTGAAGATGGGTACCAGTACAGTGGCATGCATTTCCATCCAGGGCCATGATGGCCATAGAAAGCGGAAGGCAAACCCCTGCAGGGTAGCTTGTGTGAGACCTACGAATATATTGTAGGCTACATAGATCAGGTAACTGTTATCCTTGGTAGAAAGGAAGATAAAGAGGTTATAAAACGACATAGCGAGGATGACCCCGACATACAACCCGAAGATAAGCCCCCGGGAGCTGTTTTTGGTCGTAATCTGCTCTTTGGTACCAATGTAGATAGGCAGTTGTAACTGTTCTCCCGCCTTAATGCGCAGGTAGTACAAATGGGTACTGTGTGCCTGGAATACGAGGGGGAATATATAGTTCTGATGATCGAAAATTCTGTTGTGAAACTGGGTGAATTCCCCTAGTCTGGTTTCTTTGAAATTGCCATCAGGCATTTGTTCAAAGAGGGTAATATCGTCGATGGTGGGATATTCTACTTCCAGCAGCAGCTTGCGGGCGGCGCCGGGGTTTTCGATGTGGAACCGTGCCCAATGGGTATAGGATGTGATTTGCAGGTTAGGTACATTCTCTCCTGGTGAGACAAAGGAAATGTGTTGCACATCTCCGATCCCGAGCTTGTTTGACTTGTCAGTAAATAATTCAAGGTATTTGCCTATGCGGGTGAGGGGCATGCCTTCCTCATATACAAAGGGAGCAGCTGCCTGCGTATGCACATAGCATAATAGGGCGAATAACCATAAGGTAATGATCCGGAACATGCGATAAATTTAGAGAAAATTCACCTTTCACTCTGCACTTTGGTATATTGATAGTCAGGTATTTCCAGGTGATAGCTAACTTCGTAAGAGCCTTTGGGGCCAACTTCTGTTTTGGTTTGAACAAGATTTTCGCGCAGATCATAGATAAGGTCCCGCTCTTTTGGATCTGCATATTCCAGGGTATTTACGTCATTGATCACCATGGCAGTGGCTACGAAGTCGTCTTTAGGATAGAAAAAGGTGCCTTTATCCCCCAGGGATTCGTCGATCATAAATCCTACTCTCTTCCCAATACGTGTGGTGATGGGTGCGCATAATACGTGAAAATTATCTATTGGCAGCTGTGCAGCGAGTACTACCCCAGCCCTGGCCAGTACCTGGCTACCGATGCCCATACCGGCTACTTCTTTGGAGTTCCACATTGCACAGATCTCCGCACTACCTGGTTTCACCATGTCATAGATCTTGTTGTCGTACTTGCCGATCGCAGTTTCTATAGGCAGGGGAATGACACCGTCAGCCAGCTGTACTCTGGCGCCACCGTAGGTCTTGGTGCGGGATTCATCTTCAACAATAATTACAATACTATTTTCATGTTGCATCCAGTCCGCATTACCGGATGTGATTTTAGCAATCCCAAAATAGATCTCCAACAACCGGAGGTGGCCATTGTAAAACCTCAGGCAGGCTTCAGGATCGTCTGGTGCTCTAAATGCCCTTACTATAATCATGATTTTGCATGTGGGTACTCTTTAATAATAGCATTGGTACTAGGGAGATGGAGGGAACATAGCTGTATTGCATTCGTTTGCAAAGAATAAAATGCAGTTATATTCTAACCAGCTTGATTTAAACAAATATCTGCTCGAAGTCTACATAATACCTGCCGGAGCTTTTGTATTGATCCAGCAATATGCGCCTGCAGGTGTCTGTAACAGCAGCTCCTCCCAATACGACGGAGGATGCCAGCTGTGGCCATGTTGTGATGGTTTTACCAATTTCGCTCAGGGAGTATTTCATCCTGGCAGACATATCATCCAGGGCAACCATGGGACGGAAGATGGGTAATTTTTCTGCGTCAGTCAGCCCTTTTAAGCGTTCCAGGTCCAGATCGGCAGGGATAAAACCATGCAGCAGGGGCCTTTCAGGCTCAAGGTCAAAACGTTCTACATCCACCATCCCTCTGTCATTGGTGTCCATTACTACAGGGATTTGCAAAGCTTTTGCCTTTACCCGGCTCAGAACTTTTATATCGATTCCATCACATTCTTCTACCAGTACATCCAGAGTACCATCAGCAGTAAAAAAGTCATCCAGGTTTTGCTCTGTTGCGCCATCCAGGTAACATTTTACTTTGATGAAAGGATCCAGTTCTGCTATTTCCCTGGCTGCTACCACAGCCTTGGATATTTGTATATTGTGTATGCCCGTACGGATACGGTTCATATTGGTCAGTTCTACTTTATCAAAGTCCGATAGTCTCAACTCTCCACACACTCTTTCCATAGCAATCGTAAGCGCAATACTGCCACCTACTGATAGACCGATAATGCCGATCTTCTTTGTACGCAGTATTTCAATTTCTTCCTTCGTGATCTTATGCTGGTTACGGCTTGTACGCAATGCAATAAAATCTTCTTCATCTACGATGTGCACTACTCTGTCAGCCCATGGATAATACACCCATACTCCGATTTCTTCCAGCGCCTGTGTTCCAACATAAGCGGCTAAATGCTGCTCATATTCTTCAGGTGTTAAACGCTTTGTCGGGTTGCTGATCTTAATGAGTTCCTTCAACTGTGATACGATGTGATCATAAACGCGGATATGCGGGTTACTACTCAATAAGCTGGTAAGGGCTTTATACTCTTCGGCATTTCCCAACCTATAAAAGGATGGTGTGAAATTGTCTGTGTCTGGTTGTTGTTGTTTTATATGTTCTTCTAATTCTCTCATTTTGCCTGGCATAAAAAAATTTATGAACAAAGAATGGTATAAATTGGAATATTAATTGTATAATTAATAAGTTTAATATTGTATCAGCACCCACCCATAAGTGTAGAGATATGTATCGGCATAAGGTTGAAGCCCTCAGAGAGCCTAGTTAGTTAGCGTACTACATATATTGGTTCGTCATCATGTAGTTTCGGGACAAATAGTTTTTATAATCAAATAAAAAAATTTGTTAAAGTTTCACATGAAAGCTATGGTAAAATAACAATTAATTTCAAAAGAATGTGATTTATAGACGTTATTTTAGGAATAAACCGTGAAATACGTAGTTGCCACAACGCAGTCATTGATTAAATTTTTTTAATAATTGGTGTAGTATTTGTGGCATATAGCAGGTCGTCGTAAATTGAAGAATTATCTACATCATAATTTTTAATACCTGGTATATGAATAAAAGAGAATTTATTAAGTTAGCCGGCCTTGCCAGCGTTGCTGCTGCTGTGGGCAACCCTGCCGGTATGGTGAGTGCTGCTTCATTGAAAGGGAAAAAAGATACGAACGGAAATAGCCCAAAAGCTCCTTTTACTGTGCCTGCCTTGCCTTATGCTTTTGATGCACTGGAACCAAACATCGACAAGATGACAATGGAAATCCACCATGATAAGCATCATGGCGGCTATGTGAAAAATCTGAACGACGCTGTAAAAGGTACTAAGTACGAAAGCCTGACGCTGGATGAAATTCTGGCTGCGGTAAAAGCTGATGATAAAGCCATTCGTAGCAATGGTGGTGGTCACTACAATCACTCTCTGTTCTGGACATTGCTGTCACCTACTAAAACCACTCCATCCGATAAACTGAAAGCTGCTGTAACAGCATCTTTTGGCTCATGGGAGAAATTCCAGGATGCATTCAATACTGCTGCAAAAACAGTGTTTGGTTCTGGTTGGGCGTGGCTCATTGTTACACCAGCTAAAAAGCTGCAGGTGATATCGACACCAAATCAGGATAATCCTTTAATGAAAGGGATTGTGAAGGAAACGGGTACGCCGGTTCTGGCACTGGATGTATGGGAGCATGCTTATTATCTGAAGTATCATAACGTACGTCCTGATTATATCAATGCTTTCTGGAATGTGATTAACTGGAATGAAGTGGATAAGTTGTATGCTGCGGCAGTGAAATAATTATCCAAATTAAAAGGGCTGGCGAAAAGCCAGCCCTTTTAATTTGTGTGCAAACCAAAACGCTCTTGCCGGAGGCAAGAGCGTTTTGGTTTGCTATTATTTATTAATTCATTTTCGCTTAAAGAACACAAACCCATTTTTCTCTCCTATCACTTCCAGATTCGGATCCTTCCTCCAAGGCTCACTATCTGTAATTCTGCAAATAAAATACGTCGGCTTATCCACCGCCCCTTTCAACAGCCACTCCTGGTTATAATAATTCTTATTCGTCGCCGGCAACTTCTTCGTATAAAACAAGTGCGCATAACTATGATAACTCAACACCTGCACATAATCATCCTTCCCCTGAAACGACTCAAAAAACTCTATCGCCGCTCTCTGTGAAAACGCCTCTATCTTCGGTGTAAAATGTACCACCGTAATCTGTATCGCCCCTATCGTACTCACAAACAACATTACTATCCCCACCTTCACTTTCTTATTAAACAACAACACAGCACTCACAATCACCAACAACAAATAGACTGCCCCATACGCACTCTCCCACAATGAAAATGATACATCTGCCTGCAGATTAGCTTTCGCAAACTTGTCTCCAATTGCAGATATCAGCTGTTGCTTATACACACCTACTATCGGCAATAAAGTGATCGCTGTACCTATCAGCATTCCAATCAACAACATCAGCACAATATTCCATGCGCGCAACACCACTTTCCCTTCTGTAATTCTATATATCTGCCAAGCTGCCAGAAAGCTCAATGGAAAATAACACAAAGAAGAATAATGCACAATCTTCGTCTCTACAATAGAGAACAGGATCAACACCACCCAAAACAACACCCACATCCATGTTCTGAAATCTCTCACCTCTGCACCCTGTGCGCCACCATAAATAGACCGATCCTTCTTTCCCCTGAAATAACTGAATAGGAAAATACTCGCAGGGAAACAACCCACCAGCAATACAATCCAGTGATAAAAGAAATTCCCCCCATGCCCTGCATCAGGTGTCGTGAGCAAACGGATCTGGTAAGTCACAAACTCATTGATAAACCACCAGCCATGAGCCAGCAGTTCATACCCAAACCACAGCGCTGTAGTAATAAAGGCAAACAAAGTGATCAGTGCCAGCTGCGGCAGCTTAATCCCTGTTTTCCCTTTTTTCACAATCCAGTATACGATGAAAGTGAGCAGACTCACCAGTATAGCTACCGGCCCTTTCGTCAGTACTGCCAATCCCAGTGCAACACCACCCAGGATAGCAATCCTGTTTGGCTTTGCCGAATAAGGCACGCGAAACACACAGTAAATCGCTAAGAATATGAAATAATTGAAGGTTGGGTCAATAATCCCTGACTTGAAATAAAAATGTGGTAACCATGAGCCTGCATATGCCAGTGCCCACCATAGGCCCATCTTTTCATCAGCCAGCTTTTTCCCGATACCAAACAGCGTAACGATAGTAGCAATGCCAATGATGGCATTAGGAAAACGTGCGGCAAATTCGTTGACACCAAACAGGGCCATGCTGATGGCCTGCATCCAGATAAATAATGGCGGCTTTTCCCAGAAAGGGGCAAAGTCGATCTGAACCTGAGAGTAGTTATGTGTTACCAGCATCTCCCTTGCTGCCTCCGCAAAGTTGATCTCGTCCCAGTCAAACAGGTGCACATGCCCCAGAAAAGGGACGAACAGGATAGCAGCCGCAATGGCGATAAGCAGGTATTTCATTCCGTAATTTAGATTGATCTGTTAAGACTCCTTTATTCTTCCTGATTAACAAATCAACAAAAATAACTAAATCAACTAAGACCTATAGCCGCTTCGGGAATAATTTCGGCAGGTGTATTCCCTTTTCTTTTATCGAATACCATGTAAAGCAGGATGCTGCTGCATGTACCGATAATACTTCCTACATACACATCGATAAAGAAGTGCTGCGCCAGGTAAATTCTGGACCAGGCAGCACAAAATGCCAGCATAATGAACACCAGTCCCATCAACTTATTACGGCTGATCAGGGAAAGGAAGCAAAACATGGCGAAGGCAGTCGTGGTATGACCGGAAGGGAAGCTGCATCCTCCGTGAACGGTTACCCATTTTACGGTATGAATGATGGCTGGATCTTCGAAGTATTTAATAGGTCTGGGAGCGTTGAAGTAATGTTTGGCAGTTTGTATCAGGATGGTTACCAGCAGCAGGATACAACCTGCATTGAGGAACATCCGGAATTTACGCAGGGCCAGGATCACCACCAGCATTATGGCAAAGGTGATACCGTCGCCGACATAGGTGAGCCAGGACATGACAACGTCTGCCCAGGGAGCGTGAAAGCTGTTGATAGCCAGAAATAATTCTTCATGCGTAAAGAAGAAAATTTGTAGGATAGCTCCTGTTACTACCCATAACAGGAATGGCACAAAGAACCATGCGTTCTTGCCGAACAGTGTAACAATCGTTTTCAATTTTCTTGAATTTTAACGTTGTAGGTATGCTAAGTAGTTGCTCGTTTTTAGTCCTGCGATTGGTCATGACATAGTATCCTCATGACATTTACGGGCATATGAATTTTCATATGCGCATTTCGTCAGCTGGCATTGGATACCTGTAGTTCGCAGGCCAAAATAGTGTAACTACTCAGGTTGTAGGTTTGAGAGTATTTCTTATAAAGAACTTTTTTATCCTGTTGAAGATCCTCACATAGAATTCTTTATTGAACAGGTTGGAGTCGTTCATGGCTTTCACGATCAGGAACACGGCGATGGGGATCAACACGATGTTTGACAACCACATGCCACTCCAGGTAGCCATTACGTCTTTACGGGCCATTTTCTCGCCCGTCATAAAGAATATATTGAAGATCACAAAGAATGCAACGGCAAAGATAAGTGGGGTACCCAGGCCACCCTTACGGATGATAGAGCCAAGGGGTGCACCGATCAGGAACATCACGATACAGGAGAAGGCCAGTGTAAATTTACGCTGCCATTCTACCTTGTGCAGGATCAGGGTATTGTGTTTATCCTGGAATTCCTTGGCAGGGCCTTCCAGGTTACTCTGACCATCACGAACACTTTGTTCTGTTCTCTCGAATACAAAACGACGGGCATCTTCAGGCACCAGGTCCTTGAAGTTCTTTGTTTTGATAGGAGGGGCGGTCGCCAGCCAACCGGTATCTTTCCATTGTCCGAACGGATAGCGGCTGGTAATATATACATTCACAGTACGGGTAAAGACTTTTTCCTGTTCCTTCAGTGAATCGATGGCTTTATCCAGTTGTCTCACATTCAGCATTTGCTGGTTAGAGGCGAAGAGGCCCATATCCAGGCGGCTAAAAGCAAAAGAGCTCAGGTCAAATGCTTTTTTATACTGGCTGAAGCCCAGTCTGATCAGGTCACCTGGCTGGTTGAAGTTGCGGTTGCCGCGTTCTTCATAGCGCCAGCCGTTTTCCAGGATAAAGTATAAGAAGCGTTTGTCGTTAGACAGTACCATTTCGCCTTTTTTGGCAAGGATCAGTTTGTCGCCGCCACCTGGGCTATGGTCGATGATCATGACCTGGTGGATAGTTTTGTTATCCTTTTCCTTGTTGGCTACTTTGATGGTATAGTCCGGAATATCTGTATAGAACACGCCAGCCTTGATATTGAAGGCGGGTTTGGAGTTTGTAATATCGTAGAGGAGTGATTTGGCGCGGAGGTTTGCCACCGGCATCACATAGTTGTTAAAGAGGAAAGCCAGCACAGCGATGATGGAACAGCAGTACAGTACGGGGCGCATGAAGCGCAGCAGGGAGATACCAGACGATTTGATGGCAACGAGTTCAAAGCTTTCGCCCAGGTTACCGAAGGTCATGATAGAAGACAGGAGTACTGCCAGCGGGAGTGCCAGGGATACCAGGTTAGCACTGGTATAAGTGATCAGTTCGATAATCACAGGTGTATCCAGTCCCTTTCCCACCAGGTCATCAATGTATTTCCAGAGGAATTGCATGATGAGCACGAACAAGGTGACAAAGAAGGTAGCCACGAAGGGGCCCAGAAAGGTCTTTATGATTAGCTTATCCAGTTTTTTCACTCCTGCTCTAACGTTAAGGTGCTGTTTATTAGTATTATTCTTTGGTTTATGCCTGTGCAGAAAAAAGGCATAAAAAACCTTTTCCCTGCTAAAATGACCGCTGTCTGTGTTGTTGCAATTGCATATAACTGTAAAGCGGGCATTTAGAATGGGCAAATTTAACATGATTTCCGATAGTCACGAATATCGGCGTTTAAAATAAGGTTAAATTTATCTTTGCACCTATGAACAAAGTAATCCTTACTGTTGAGGAACAGGCACTTGTGGCAAATCCTGACTGGATTTATCTGAAAAATAACATTTTGCAAAAGGTGATGAGCCTGCTGGGCGACCTGCATGTTGCCTTACAGGCAGCACTTCCCCTGCAGGAAATGTCGTTTCCTGGAGATGGAGGCGGTAAACTGAGCAAGGGAGAACGTTACAAAGATTTGCCTTATATCATGCTGGATTATCCACGCTACTTCAACCGTGAGGATATTTTTGCATTCCGGACCATGTTCTGGTGGGGACATTATTTTATCGCCACGCTGCATCTCGGCGGGGAGTTGAAACAGCGGTATTCTCAGACAATCATCGATGGCTGGCAGGCACTATCTGCTGCCCGGTTTCAGATCTATGTAAGAGAGGACGATCCCTGGCATCATGATTTTGAGAACGGGAATTTCATTTCTATATCAGCTTTGCCGGCATCGGAATTTGAAATGCTTATACACCGGCTTCCATTTATTAAGATCGCAAAGCCCTGGCCATTGGAGAGCTGGGAAGGACTAATACCTGGCGTAGTGGACGATTATACACTACTATTACAGTTATTGTGCGGCTTTTGAAACGGTTGGTGTTAGTTGCCAATACGGTGGAATAGGTCTTTTACCTGGTAATCCCATAGTTGGCTTTGGTCAGCTATTTCTTTTTTCTCTGCAAAATCCCTTACAATCAGGATTGTCTCGTTAGTTACTTCAGAAATGGTAATGCGAAATTCAAAGAATTCTTCTTTGGGCGCATGTTTCCAATGTAAACGAATAAACTCATCTTCTTCCTGTTCCAGTACCTCCGCTTCTTCAACAGATCCATTCCAGGAGAAGGAAAATACGTTGTCCCTGTAATCTACTTTATCCGCAAACCACTCCTGTAATCCAGCAGGTGTAGATAGGAATTCATATAAGATACTGGGTGAGCACCGTACGGGGTATTCCAACTCATATTGCACTTTCTTAGACATCGCTCAAAGTAATTAGTAAATCAATATCATCTGGCTGCAATTATAGAAAAATATTTATTCTGTCAAAATTATTTTGCGTTTTTTTTTAATAATTGCCCAAATCTTTTTACACTTTATAAATAACAATTCTATTATGAAAATTAACGATACATTAGCATTTCGCAGCACTTCTTTCACAGCAATTTACTGTCAGATGAGCATTTCAGCCATCTAATATGTACGTTGTGAATGGTGAAACGTTTTTGCTTAAAAATGATTCAACAAGTAACAATTTATTTTGGCTACTATCTAAAAAAACTTATTTTTGTCTGGCATTCATCAAAAAGGTAACGTTTTTTTCACCTGTAACTGTTCCGAGTCTTTATGTCAATGCGCCAACTCAAAATCACTAAGTCCATCACTAACCGTGAGTCCCAATCACTGGAAAAATACTTACAGGAAATTGGGAAAGTAGACTTAATCACGCCGGAGGAAGAAGTGAACCTGGCTATCCGCATTAAGCAAGGAGATCAGAGAGCACTGGAAAAGCTTACAAAGGCTAACCTGCGCTTCGTGGTATCTGTTGCCAAGCAATATCAGAACCAGGGTTTATCTCTCAGTGATCTGATTAATGAGGGCAACCTCGGTCTTATTAAGGCTGCACAGCGTTTCGATGAAACACGTGGTTTTAAATTTATTTCTTATGCCGTATGGTGGATTCGTCAATCTATCCTGCAGGCATTGGCAGAACAAAGCCGCATCGTTCGTTTGCCGCTTAATAAGGTAGGTCTGAGCAATAAGATCAGCAAAGCATACTCTCAACTCGAACAGGAATTTGAAAGAGAACCTTCACCAGACGAACTGGCTACTATTCTCGAAATCAATACGGAAGAAGTTGAAGCCACTTTAGGTGTTGCAGCACGTCACGTATCTATGGATGCGCCTTTCATCGACGGAGAAGACAATTCCCTGCTGGATGTACTGGCAAATCCAAATGCAAGCAGCGCAGATGAGGAACTGGATCACCACGATTCACTGCGTCGCGAAATAGAACGTTCTTTATCTACACTCACAGATCGTCAGAAAGATGTAATTATGCTATACTTTGGTATCGCAGTAGAACATCCGATGTCTCTGGAAGATATAGGGGAGAAGTTCGGTCTCACCCGCGAAAGGGTTCGCCAGATCAAAGATAAGGCGATCACCAAGCTGAGAACTACCAGCCGCAGCAAACTGCTGAGGAACTACCTGGGCAACTAAGTATAGATTTACGTTCATCATATTGAAAAAGGATAATACCGGTTGGTATTATCCTTTTTTTATTTCAGGCCGATATCGTTCGGCTTCGCTACTTCCTTAGCACTCTCAGGGAGATAAGCCGCCTATAAGCCGCCCATAACCCGCCTATAACCCGCCTATAACCCGCATTTATAAAGAGGCGGGTTATCTACGGCTTATGGGCGATTTACCTATGGGTTATTGTTATAATCGGGGCGAAGAACCCCTTTCTATTCCTCACCGGGGGCTACCTGGCCGGATAATCCTGTTTTGCCGAAGGCGGGAGGGGGATTATTAGATATTTCTTTTCGCTACCTTTTTATTATTTTTGCAACCCTTAAGCTATTTCCCGGCTTAATTAAAAATAGGTTTCTGATGTTTGAATCATTATCAGAGCGGCTCGACTCCGCCTTCAAGCAGTTGAAAGGTGAAGGCCGTATCAGTGAAATAAATATTGCCAGTACCGTAAAGGAAATCCGCCGTGCGCTGGTAGATGCTGACGTTAACTATAAAATCGCGAAAGACTTTACCGACAGGGTAAGGGAAAAAGCGCTGGGTGAAAAGGTACTTACTGCCATTTCTCCGGGTCAGCTCATGGTGAAAATCGTGAAAGACGAGTTGGCGGAACTGATGGGAGGGGCCGAAGTCGAACTGGATATCAAATCCAATCCTTCAGTTATCCTGATCGCAGGTCTGCAGGGTTCCGGTAAAACCACTTTCTCCGGTAAACTTGCTAACTTTCTCAAAACTAAAAAAGGTAAAAAGCCCCTGCTGGTAGCAGCTGACATCTACCGTCCTGCGGCGATCGATCAGCTGAAAGTACTGGGCGAGCAGATTGGTGTAGAAGTTTACAGTGAACCTGAGAACAAGGACGCTGTGAAAATTGCCCAGAATGCGATCGCACAGGCTAAGCAGAATGGTAATACTGTCGTGATCATCGATACCGCCGGTCGTCTGGCAGTCGATGAAGCCATGATGACTGAGGTAGCCAATGTAAAGGCTGCTGTAAAACCAAACGAAATCCTCTTTGTCGTGGACTCCATGACAGGTCAGGATGCCGTAAATACTGCCAAAGCCTTCAATGAACGCCTGGACTTCAGTGGAGTAGTACTCACAAAGCTGGATGGTGATACCCGTGGTGGTGCTGCATTAACTATCAAATACACAGTTGAGAAGCCCATCAAGTTTGTGAGCATGGGCGAAAAGCTGGATACCCTCGATGTGTTCTACCCTGAGCGTATGGCACAGCGTATTCTGGGTATGGGTGATATCACTACCCTGGTAGAACGCGCGCAGGCACAGTTCAACGAAGAGCAGGCGAAGAAGCTGGAAAAGAAGATTCGTCAGAACCAGTTTGATTTTGATGATTTCCGTGAGCAACTGAACCAGATTAAGAAAATGGGTAACCTGAAAGACCTGATGGGTATGATCCCAGGTATCGGTAAGGCTATCAAAGATATTGATATCAGTGATGACGCTTTCAAAGGTATAGAAGCTATTATCGGCTCTATGACCCCGTCAGAGCGTAGCAATCCAGACCTGATTGATGGCAGCCGCCGTCGCCGTATTGCGAAAGGCGCCGGTAAAGACATCCAGGATGTAAACCAGTTTATGAAACAATTTGAACAAATGCGCCAGATGATGAAACAAATGAATAAATTTGGTGCCGGAGGTAGAGGTCTGAGAGCAATGGGCAAATAAAAAAGCCAGCTTTAGGAGCGAAACCAGGTAAACTGGAAACAAAACTTTTTGCAGCAAAGGGAATTTTTAACAGAAAATATTTTGAACTAATTCTTTTTAAGATTACTTTTGCTGCCCCAATTGAATAATATTTTTTAACAACTCGCAAAAAAATAATTCGAATTATTTATGCCAGTCAAGATCAGATTACAACGTCATGGCGCTAAAAAGAGACCTTTTTATTTTATCGTAGTTGCCGATGCTCGCGCGCCAAGAGACGGTAAGTTCATTCAGAAGATCGGTACTTACAATCCACTGACAGTTCCTGCCTCTATCAACATTGATACTGAAAAGGCACTGCGTTGGTTACAGAAAGGTGCTCAGCCAACTGATACCGTTAGAAGAATCCTGTCTTTCAAAGGTGTGCTTTACCTGAAGCACCTGTTGAGGGGTGTAAAGCTGGGCCTGTTCGACGAGCCTACTGCTTTCCAGAAATTCGAACAATGGCAGGCTGAACACGAGCAGAAAGTTGCTGCACGTCGCGATAGCCACAAGAAAGCTAGAATCGCTACACCAATCGTGAGAAGAGTAGAAGACGCTTCTGCTCAACAGGAAGGTGGCGAAGCTTAATCAGGCTTTCAAATAAAATACTGAAAGGGAAATACTCAAGGGTATTTCCCTTTTTACTTATTAGTCGTCAGATAATGAATAATTACTTTAGCATAGGTAAACTGGTTTCTGTATTTGGATTACAGGGTGAGTTTATTCTGAAGCACAGCCTGGGCAAAAGGGCATCCCTGCAAGGGGTGGAAGCCATCTTCCTGGAAGAGCGTAAGAACAGCTTTATACCCTATTTCGTACAGAAAGCGAGTGTGAAGGACCATGAGCATACCTTTGTGAAGCTGGAAGGCATTGACACCAAGGAAGATGCCCGTAAGCTGGTACAAACGCCTGTTTACCTGGGAGAGGCAGATTTTAAGGCACAGGCAGCGTCGTCTGCTCCGCTGGCCATGCTGGGTTATGCCGTGCATGACAAAGAGCTGGGCGAACTGGGGGTGATAGAAGAAGTGATCGAAATGCCGATGCAGGTATTGCTGAAGATCATGTATAAGGAGAAAGAGGTACTGTTGCCATTGAATGAGCAATCGCTGGTAAAGGTGGATAAGAAAGGACAGATTGTGCATGTAGACCTGCCTGAAGGATTGCTGGATATTTACATGGATTAGAATTATTAACACATGAGGATCGATATTATTACCGTACAGCCAGGGTTGCTGGAAAGCCCCTTTTCGCACTCGATATTAAAACGGGCGCAGACAAAAGGATTGCTGGAAATACACACCCATAATCTCCGGGATTATTCTACCCAGAAGCAAAAGCAGGTAGATGATTATCAGTTCGGGGGAGGGGCAGGTATGGTGATGATGCTGGAGCCGGTAGTAAGGGCCATTGAGACCCTGCAGGAAAAGATCTCCTATGATGAGATCATTTATCTGACACCGGATGGCGAGACCCTGAACCAGGGGATTGCAAACCAATTGTCGCTGAAGGGAAACCTGCTGATGTTGTGTGGGCATTATAAAGGTATCGATGAGCGGATCCGTCAGCATTTCGTGACAAAGGAGATTTCTATTGGTGACTATGTACTATCCGGCGGCGAGTTGGCGGCAGCGGTACTGGTAGATGCGATAGGTCGACTGATTCCGGGAGTGTTGAATGATGAGCAATCTGCCTTGCTGGATTCATTCCAGGATAACCTGCTGGCGCCACCCGTATATACCCGTCCTGAGGAGTTCAGGGGCTGGAAGGTACCGGAAGTGCTGATGAGCGGAGATCATAAGAAGATTGATAACTGGCGGCATGAGATGGCCCTGGAAAGGACCAGGGATCGCAGGCCTGATTTGCTGGATAAGCACTAGAACAGGCAGGCTATTGGTTTATCTGCCCGTATTAAAGCCACCAGCAAGGAGTTTCACTCATTTATCCCTTCTTCGCATTTTGACTGCATTCGCAAAGCAAATTTTACCAGCAACTTCATCCATTAAAAAAGTTAAGCCAAAATTGAACTCATTTTCAATTAGTTAAAAAAATATTCCTTAATAAAAGGCACTGTTATTTGGAAGTTGTGGATTTCTCGATTACCTTTGCAGTCCGATAAATAAATTTGAAAGATGAACGCGATTTCTTTTGTTCACGAGCAACTGACAGGTAATACAAAAAAATACCCTAAGTTTAAAGCCGGTGACAATGTCACTGTAAACTATAAAATTGTTGAAGGTAACAAGGAAAGAATCCAGTCCTTCAAAGGTGATGTAATCAAAATCCAGGGTACTGGTTTTACTGCATCATTCACAGTAAGAAAGATCTCTGATGGAATTGGTGTAGAAAGAGTTTTCCCTCTGTTCTCTCCAAACATCGATGGTATCGTACTGAACAAAGTTGGTAAAGTAAGAAGAGCAAGACTGTTCTACCTGCGTGAACGCGCTGGTAAAGCTGCTCGTATTAAAGAAAAAAGGGTTTAGTATAAATACAGGGAAATTAGTGATAACGGGGACCATTCCGGTTCCCGTTTTTTTTGTCACTTCCCGATACCAGCAACCTCTACTCATGTTGATCTGACTACTGCAGGGAAAATATCCCTTGTTGACCCCGTCTGCCCACTCTTAAAATGGAATTAAAGTTTCTCTGATCTTCGAACGGTACAATTGAATCCCGGATTTTATTACCTATCTTTGTTAGCTTAACATTTTAAAACAGAGAAAATGACTGCCGTTATTGTAAAATCACCACTGTTATTGTTCCAGGATCTGGGTATGAGTGAACTGTTGCTGATCGCCCTGGTTGTATTACTGTTATTTGGCGGTAAGAAAATCCCTGAACTGATGCGCGGACTTGGTAAAGGTATCCGTGAGTTCAACGATGCCAAAAACAATGTACGTAAGGAGATCGAAGAGGGAATGAAGGAAACACCTTCTACTACAGATCAGAAAGGAGCTTAATTCCTTCCTGTACTTTATTGATTTAAATATTTCAAACAAAAGGAAAAGTCGTGTGCCTATGATAGTCATAGACTAGCATTTCCACGTCATAAAACCTGAAGTATGCCACAACCTGGACGCAACACTTTTTGTGTCCGGCTTACGAGTTTGACCTGATATTTTATTTTTTCAAGCAATTAACTGGTTTGGCTTTGTCTGAATTCAGCAGTATATCGGCTTTTCATGAAGCATTATACGCCGGCAGAACAACCTGTACGGAAGCGGTGCAATATTACCTTGACCGTATAGCAAAGACAAAACATCTGAATGCATACCTGGAGGTTTGGGAAGAGGAAGCTCTTCAAAAAGCAGCTGAGCTGGATGCCCGTCTACAAAACGGGGAAAAGCTGGGGTCGCTGGGGGGTGTTGTGATCGGGATTAAGGATGTGATCTGCTACAAAGGGCATAAAATAAGTGCGGCATCGAAGATGCTGGAAGGGTTTACATCTATGTATTCCGCCACCGCTATCGAAAGATTGCTGGAGGCAGATGCCATTTTGATAGGTAACCTCAATTGCGATGAGTTCGCAATGGGGTCTACTAATGAGAATTCGGCACATGGACCAGTACTCAATGCATTGGATATCACTCGTGTACCTGGTGGTTCATCAGGTGGTTCGGCGGTAGCGGTGCAGGCGGATCTGTGTATGGTAAGCCTGGGCAGCGATACCGGTGGTTCTGTACGTCAGCCAGCGGATTTCTGTGGAATAGTTGGCTTAAAACCGACTTATGGCAGGATCTCCCGCTACGGACTGATCGCTTATGCTTCCTCTTTTGATCAGATAGGCATCTTTGGCAGGAATGTTGCAGATGTGGCAGGTGTACTACAACAAATAGCAGGGCCCGACGCTTATGATAGTACGGCATCTTCAGAAGAAGTGCCTGATTATCAAACAAGGGAACACAATAAATCGTGGAAAATCGCGTATTTAAAGGACGCGATATTTCACCCTGGATTGGACCCTGAAATGAAGGAGGCGTACCAAAGCTTTTTTGAAGAACTGAATGCCTCAGGAAATTCAGTGTCAGCGGTGGATTTCGCCTATCTGGATTATGTAGTACCTGCTTATTATGTATTAACTACAGCAGAGGCTTCATCCAATCTTTCCCGTTTCGATGGGGTAAAATATGGACATAGGACACCGCTTCAGAATTTAGATTTAACAGATTTTTATAAGAAAAGCAGATCGGAAGGTTTCGGTATAGAAGTAAAACGACGTATCTTACTGGGCACTTTCGTGCTAAGCGCTGGATATTACGACGCTTACTTTACGAAAGCGCAGCAGGTGAGGAGACTGGTGGTCAACAAATTATCAGAAATCCTGTCAACTTATGATGCGATTTTGATGCCAACTGTGCCGTCGACAGCTTTTAAAATAGGGGAGAAAACAGATGACCCTATTGCCATGTACCTGGCAGATATCTATACGGTACTGGCAAACCTGGCCGGAGTTCCGGCAATTTCCGTACCTTTGCAGCGGCATTCAAATGGGATGCCTTATGGTGTACAGATCATCACAAAGAAATTTAGCGAAGCGAACCTGTTAAATATTGCAGAGACAATTATGCAATCAAAGCAGGTCACTCCTGTTTAAAATATAATATGTGTATGAGGAAAATCTTTTTACTACTGCTGTTACCAACTTTGGGTGCATGGCATTTTGAAGCGAATGGTGGCAACGGCATACCTAAGAAGGTGGTTACTCCCATAGGAGGCCCAGATACTACGGTATTGAACCACAAAGTTCGGTTACCCAAGGACACAATTGTTGTTCCTTCAGTAACCTCTCAGGTCGTGCGTCAAAACGCACAAAGCCTGCCGTCCAGCATCAGCAATCCAAAGGTCTATGAACAGATCAACAACAACATTGTAGCTGGATACATCAATAACTTTGCCAGCAGGTATAGCCAACATCTGCAGGTAATGATCTCCAGGGGTCAACCATACTTTGTGATGGTAGAAAAAATCTTTAGAGAACATGGTATTCCTGAAGAAATGAAATACCTGGCGGTTATTGAGTCTAGTTTTAACACCAACGCCCGTTCCCGTGTAGGGGCTGTAGGCGCCTGGCAGTTTATGTCAGGTACTGCACGCATCTTCGGTCTGAGCGTAGGTAAGAAAGTAGACGAACGTAAAGACTTCTACAAATCCACTGTAGCAGCGGCTAAGTTCCTCAATGAACTGTACAACCAGTTCGGTGATTGGTTACTTGTCGTAGCAGCTTACAACTGCGGTCCTGGTGGTGTACAACGCGCTATGGCTGCAAGTGGGCGCAGCGATTTCTGGGGCATGCAGTATTTTTTGCCTGCTGAATCCAGGAACCATGTGTACAAATTCATCGCGACCGGTTACATCCTCGATAGGTTCAATACCTTCTTCGGTGTGGGGAATGATGACAACAGTGATCATCCTGGCATAAGCACAATCAATGTTCCGGCTTCCTCAGTAGCCTACACTTCAACTGAACTGACAGAAGAAGAAATGTACAATACTGTAGAGTTCAACATTTCCGGCAAATACCGCCTTGATGCGATCGCTAAGAAACTGAATGTAGAACAGGCACAGCTGGAACACCTGAACCCTGATTTCGCAAGGATGATGTCAGGTCCAGATAATAGCTATGATCTGCGCATTCCAAAAGACAAAATGAAACAGTTCCAGGCAGAAAAAGAGGAGATCCTGAAAGAATCTCTGGCCCTGATGCTGGATGATAAAGCGACAGGTGTAGATAAGTCTAAGTTTCCACCGCCGGCTAAATTAGCGCCGACACCGGAAGCAAAAACAGCAGTAAAAACAACTCCTGCATCAAGAGCAAAAGCGCCGGTTGGTAAGAAGAAGGCACCAGCTGCGAAGAAAGCAGCAGGTAGTAAGAAAGCAACAGGTAATAAGAAACCGGCAGCTGCAAAGAAGACAACGCATAAGAAGTAAGATATTACAGCAATCAAAAGATATTGCAACAATAAAAAAGCCGCTCGTAACGAGCGGCTTTTTTATTGCCGGAACCAAAACAAAAAGGGAAGGCTTGCATAGCAAGCCTTCCCTTTTTGTTTTGGTTCCGGATTGATTCAGGATGGCGAAGCCATCCTGAATCAATCCGGTATTAAAAAAGTATGAATCTTTTCAATTCCACTTAGTAGTTTGTAATTTCTATAATAACTTGTCTAGCATATGGATACCAGGAGAGAATTTCTTAAAAAAGCCGCACTATTATCCGGCGGCGCCGGACTGGCGGGCGTATTGCCCCCTGCCATTCAAAGAGCATTGGCCATTGACCCTGCTCCCGGCACCACATATCTGGATGCTGAGCACATCGTGATACTTATGCAGGAGAACAGATCATTTGATCATTGCTATGGTACATTGCGAGGTGTGCGCGGCTTCAATGATCCACGCGCTATACAGTTGCCGAATAAAAATCTGGTATGGCTGCAATCGAACAAGGAAGGAGAAACCTATGCACCTTTCCGGCTGGATCTGAAAGATTCAAAAGCGACGTGGATGAGCAGCCTGCCACATAGTTGGGAGAACCAGGTAGATGCACGTAATGGTGGTAAGTATGATAAATGGCTGGATGTAAAACGCTCCGGCAATAAAGCATATGCACACCTGCCGATGACCATGGGGTATTATACAAGAGAAGATATTCCATTCTATTATTCACTGGCAGATGCTTTCACAATTTGCGACCAGAACTTCTGTTCCTCACTCACAGGTACAACGCCGAATCGTTTGTATTTCTGGAGTGGTACGATACGTAACCAGGAAGGGATTCCGGCAGTGCGTAACAATGAATGTGATTATCCTGAACCTGGTAGCTGGACCACGTATCCTGAAAGACTGGAAGATGCCGGTATTTCCTGGAAAGTGTACCAGAATGAACTGAGTGTGGGGGTAGGTTTAGATGGAGAGGAGGATGCATGGCTGGCGAATTTCACAGACAATCCATTGGAGTTCTTTACACAATATAAGCCGCAATTATCCGAAGCACATTTGCAACATGTGCAGAGAGAAATTGCACGTTTGGAAAAAGAGTTAGAAGATAAAGCACTGCCGCATGATGAGAGAGCTGATCGCGAAGAGAAACTGGCAGAATGGAAAAAACACCATGAACAGTACAATGCTGAGAAGTATGCTGCATTGTCGCAACGTGAAAAGAACCTGCATGACAAAGCTTTTGTAACGAATAAGAAAGACCCTGATTATCACAAACTCACCCCACTGCATTATCATGATGGCAATGTGGAAAGAGTGGTGAATGTACCCAAAGGAGATGTGCTATACCAGTTCCGCGAAGATGTGAAAACAGGGCAGTTACCGACTGTATCATGGCTGGTAGCACCTGAAGCCTTCTCTGATCATCCTGGTTCACCATGGTATGGTGCGTGGTATATTTCGGAAGTAATGGATATACTCACACAGAATCCGGAAGTGTGGAAGAAGACGGTGTTCATCTTAGCATATGATGAAAATGATGGCGACTTTGACCATGTGCCACCATTTGTACCTCCCCATGGAGAGGGCCATGGGAAGGCGTCTAAAGGGATTGATCTGGCAGCGGAATTCGTAACACGTGAGCAGGAGATGAAGAAGAAAGGTTGGGAAGAGGAAGATATACGCGAGAGTGTTATTGGATTAGGTTATCGTGTACCATTAGTCATCGCATCGCCCTGGAGTAGAGGAGGGGTGGTGAATTCACAGGTATTTGATCATACTTCTACCTTACAGTTCCTGGAGAAATTCCTGGAGCATAAGACGGGCAAGAAAGTGATAGAAACGAATATCAGTACATGGAGACGTACGGTGTGTGGGGATTTGAGTTCTGTGTTCCAACCATTTACCGGAGATAAGCCGACGGAGCTGAAGCCGATTGTGAGGGATGAATATATTCAAACGATTCACATGGCGAAGTTCAAAGAGATTCCTGCAGGGTTTAAGTTATTGTCAAAAGATGAAATTGCAGCTATCAATGCAGATCCTGCGAATGCACCATATATGGCGAGGCAGGAAAAGGGAACAAAGCCGTCTTCTGCATTACCGTATGATTTGCATGTAGAGGGGATGTTGAGTAAAGATAAAAAGCATTTTGAAATCAGCTTTGGCAGTGGCAAAGGGATTGGTGCGCCATTCAATGTATATGCGCATGACATTGCAAAGAATTGGGCATATACGGTTGCAGCAGGAGATACTTTGAAGGATGAGTGGCCGTTGACGCAGTTTGAAAATGGAGGGTATTATTTGAGTGTGTATGGGCCGAATGGTTTCTTAAGGGAGTTCAGAGGGAACAGTAAAGATCCGCAGGTGGAATGTGTGTGTAAGTATGAGGTGAATGCGAGGATGGCGAAGATAGTGTTTCATTTGAATAATCTGGATAGTAGGAACCACACGGTCTTTGTGAAGGATAATGGTTATAAAAGAGGAGAACAGCAGGAGTTGATGTTGGAGACAAAGGCAAAGAAACAGGTGATGTTTGCTTTATCAGATCATGGTGGTTGGTATGATTTCAGTGTGATGGTGGATGGTTGTGCAAGGAGGTATGCAGGCAGGGTGGAAACAGGAGCAATGAGTATTACAGACCCGGTAATGGGGCGCACGATATAAAATGAAATATGTGCTGAATTCTACATGGTGGCAGAGCCACCATGTAGAATTCAGCACAGCCCGAACAAAAGCGTCCTCCTGCGGAGGACGCTTTTGTTCGGGCTGTTATTTGCCATATTGAGTTAAGGAGAATGGTCTATCGGCTATGGCAATACCACGAGACCTCTCTGGTTGATCGGACATTTCTAAATGTAAGATGCCGCCATTAGTAATAATGGTATGAGATAACCAATCTTTCGTCAACACCTGTCCATTCAGCGTAGCCGATTTGATATACACATTCTTCATACTATTATTATTCGCCTCTATCACAAACTGCTTCCCATTCTCTAAAGTGATGGTGGTTTTATTAAACACCGGACTACCTATCACATACTGATCCGTTCCCGGGCACACACTATAAAACCCTAATGCACTCAACACATACCATGAAGAGGTCTGTCCCTGATCCTCATCTCCCGGATATCCATTCTCCGTCGCATTATACAACTTCTCCATCACAGCTCTCGCCCAATACTGCGCCTTCCACGGCTGCCCTGCATAGTTATACAAATAGACCATGTGCTGTATGGGCTGATTGCCATGTGCATACTGCCCCATATTCGCCATTACCATCTCCGTCATCTCATGTATCGGCCCACCATAAGTCCCTACTTTATAATTATTAGGAGAAGCAAACACCGCATCCAGCTTATGCACAAAATTACTATCACCCCCCATCAGGTTGATCAATCCCTGTATATCATGAAATACTGACCATTGCCAATGCCATGCATTCCCCTCGGTAAACGGGCCTCCCCATTCGATCGGATCAAAATCTGCTTTGAAACTGCCATCCGCCTCTCTTCCTCTCATAAACCCTGTCACACTATCCCACACATTTTTATAGTTGTACATCTGCCTGCTAAACACACCTTCACAAAATGTATTACCTGTTTCCTTCGCCAGGGTATACCCGCAGAAATCATCATATGCATATTCCAGTGTTTTGGCAGTCGCTTCTCTCACACCAGGATAAGGTACATATCCTAAAGTATAATACTCTTTCCAGCCATCACGGCCATTCGCCGGTCCCCATGGACCTTTGTTCGTCGCCTCATGCAAATAAGCTTTCAATGCTTTTTGCGGATCAAAAGTATGCAGTCCTTTCACCCATGCATCTGCCAATAAAGAGATCGCATGATTTCCGATCATACTTCCACCTTCACCAGGAAAAGACCATGAAGGTAACCAGCCACATTGATCATATGCATCCAGCAATGCTGCTACATAACGACCATGCATAGTGGGATGCAGCAACGCATTGAGCGGAAACTGGGCACGGAAGGTATCCCAGAACCCAGTATCTGTATACAGGTAACCTGCATGCACTTTATCATCATATGGGCTATAGTAATAAGGTAATCCATCCTTATCATATTCAAAGAACTGGCGGGAGAATAAACTGGCTCTGAAAAAGCAGGAATAGAAGGTGGCTTTTTGTGCAGGTGTACCGCCTTCGACCTTTACCTTACCCAGATAGTCGTTCCATACTTTCCATGCAGCAGCCTTTGTCTGATCAAAGGACGCAAAGTTACCCAATTCTCTTTGCAGGTTCAGTTCAGCCTGATCCTGGCTGATATAACTGCTGGCAACTTTTACCTGTACAACAGCACCTTTTTTGAATTTTATATATGCGTTTTTACCACTGAGTGTATCGGCAGTGATGGTGCCTGTCTTACTATCCCACACACCAAACGCAGTGAATGGCTGATCGAATTGTAATACAAAATAGCTACGCAGCTCTCTGGATAACTGCTGGCCGTTGTTAATATACCCGATGACTTTTCTTTCGGCAGGAATGATCTTTACATTACTGATACGGGTATATCCATCCAGCACTACCCATGCATCGCCGGAGCGGGGAAATGTAAACCGCAGGTGTGCTCCTCTTTCTGAAGGTGCAATTTCTGTAGTGATTTTGTTGTCGAGCGTAACCTTGTAATAGTTGGGTTTCGCAATTTCATTTTTGTGGCTGAATCGTGCCGCACGCTGAAACTGGTTTACGGCCAGTGTGCCGGTAACGGGCATGAGCGAGAATACACAATAGTCATTAGACCATGAGCTACATTGATGGGCTTGTTGAAACCCGCGAATGCTGTCTTTTTCGTACTGGTATTTCCAGCCATCACCATTTTTACCTGTTTGTGGTGTCCAGGTATGCATTCCAAATGGAAGGGCAGTGGTGGGATAGGTGTTGCCTCTGGTGAGGGTGAAACTGGAATTGGTACCTTGAAGGGTATTTACGTACCTGACCAGGTCAGTAGTGTCAGCAAATAGGGACTGGCAGTACAAAAGACTGCACAGCATGAGACCTTTTCTAAGCATGATTGTGGATATTTTAGCAGGGGTGAAAGTAAATAAAAATAATTCATAGGTCAATGTTTTTGGTTAGCGGGCAAAGGCGAAAAAATCGCTTCAGCCTTCGGCTGAAGCGATTTTTTCGTGTGGGTGAGCTTATATTTGCAACAATAAAAATCAGCTAACTTATGGAATCATTAAAAGGTAAAAATGCGTTGATCACAGGCGCAGGTAAGGGGATCGGGAAGGCAGTGGCTCAACAGTTGGCAGCAGAAGGTGTGAACCTGGCACTAATTGCACGTACAGAAAAAGATTTACAGTCAGTTGCTGCTGAACTGGCAGGTACAGGTGTAAAGATTGTATATGCTACGGCTGACGTAGCAGACAGACAGGCAGTAGAAACTGCGATTGCTAAACTGACTGCAGAACTGGGTACGATCGATATACTGATCAACAACGCCGGTGTGGGTAAGTTTGGTAAATTCCTGGATCTGTCACCAGAAGAGTGGGAGAATATTGTGAAGGTAAACCTGTTCGGTGCTTACTACACTGTACGCGCGGTTTTGCCTGGTATGCTGTCCCGCCAGACAGGAGATATCGTAAATATCTCTTCTACAGCTGGTAAGAATGGGGCTGCAGTGACCAGTGCTTACAGCGCATCGAAGTTTGGTTTGATTGGTATGTCTGAATCACTGATGCAGGAAGTGCGTAAGTCTAACATCCGTGTGACGACGTTAACACCCAGCACTATTGCAACTGATATGGCGATTGATCTGAAACTGACTGATGGTAATCCTGAGAAGGTGATGCAGGCAGAAGATTTTGCGGAGTTGATTGTAAGTCAGCTGAAGCTGAACAGGAGAGTGTTTGTGAAGGAGGCGGGTATCTGGTCTACAAATCCGTGATAAAAAATATGGCATTTGGCCGGCCGCAGGCCATAAGCGACCAAATAAAAGAGAGTGTATCAAAAATTAATAAACCTCCTCAGAAGTGCTTAAAGGACTACCTATCTCCATTGGGTATCCGAATAAAACGGGGCCGTATCTTAAGTAAGACACGGCCCCGTTTATTTGCAGTTTTAATTTAATAAAGAAAGCGCCTGTTCAAATGCTGGGCGTTTCATTTCAGTTAATGCCTCCTGCATCAGCATCTTCCCATACAATATCTTTCCTTTATAGCTTCCTAAGTTCACCTCTCCCTTACTCATCATCTTTTTCACTTCGAGTAACGTAGGTACTTTCATATCCTGATCATGTGTCTCCTTCATTTCCGCTGCCATTCTTAAGAAGATCGTACCATAATACAGGAACACTACTTGTCTCATCAGGTAGAACTTTGCCTTTTGCAACGCAGTAGGCGTCTCCCCAAAATAAGCAGTCAGGAATGTATCGATATGCTGTTCATTTGCTGCAAAATACAAGGCCACTATTGCCAGATCTACATATCGGTCATTTTTAAAACTCGCTTCCCAGTCGATGAGCCAGATCCTTTCTCCATCAAAAAGTATATTAGCAGGATTCAGGTCATTGTGTGAAGACACGAGTTCTTCGTTGATGGGATAAATACTTTTTATCTGGTCAAAGTGTGCGAAATGCTCTGCAGTGGCACTTTCCGGAAACATATTCATTTCCAGAAAACGATCCCTGAAATGCGTCATCCCCTCGAGAAAATTGATCAATGGCGGAAAGAGTGGGAGGGCATGAATCGCCTTTACCTTTTCAGCAATGCTTTTCAGCTGCACATCTTTTTCCGGCAGACCTACCCATATAGGAGGTCCTGCAATAAACCGGCAAATGGACACCGCAGCATTTGCATCAGCATATAATACGGCTGGTGCAATACCAGCATCCGCCGCAGCACGCAGACAGGCGTATTCACGTGCAGGGTCAATCAGTTCATTGATGGCCATAACAAGCCTTAAGATATAGGCCTGCCCGTTTACCTGGATCTTATACACTAAAGCGGGCGATAGTCCCCTTGTCATGAGTTCAATGGCTTCTACAGTGGATGTTCCAAAGGTTTGCTGCAGGGCAGTTTCTACCGCCTTCAGCTTGTGCGGGGGCAAAATGGAAAGTAAGGAGTTGTGCATACAATTAAATAATGTTGCCGCCAAGTTCTGTGAGCATGTCAGAAAAAGCATCCAGTTTTTTGGCTTTGGCAGTGGTGATGGTATCTGTAGAGAAAATGTCCTGGGCTACAACTTCGGCAGAAGCAAGGGCTTCTTCAAAGATCTGTTTACCTATGTCGGTCAAACCTACATAACTAACACGGGCATCTCTTTCATAAGCCTCCCGCTGTACAAGACCTATTTTCTCTAAGGGTATCAGCATGCGGGTAACGCCGGAGGCAGTAAAACCTACTTTCTCGGCAAGGTCCACACGGCGAAGCTTTTGCCCCGGTGCTTCGTGTAATATCAAAAGGATGGCAAAGTCGGTATAGCCAATTCCATGGCCGGATAGCCGGGTTTCTAATCTTCTGGAAAGAATCACATGGGCCTTCGAGAGGTTGAGTATGAGCTTTAATGATGGACTAATGGTAGTCATAGTATTTAGTTGTAAAATACTTGATATGTCAAGTATTTTGTGAAGATAGAGGATTCTCTTTTAAAAACAAAATCCTCCACAACGGTCAGCATTAAACTTTGATCAGGACCAGCGATTTGATAATAAATTCAGGGGTTTAGTGCACGATTGAAGGATAGCAGGATCTCTGTGGGTATAAAGGTTGTCTTTGTGACACTTATATTATATATTTATCCTAAACTATTATGCAATGAATTTCCGTTATGTATTACTGGTCATGGTGGTGAGCACCGTACCCACGTTACTTTATGGTGTATGTTCCAATCTCCGTTTATGATGAGAGGAAATATGCCGGAGAATATAGATATTATTAATAAATTACTGATTAATAAGAAAGTACTGGATATTCAGTTATAAAAGGAGCTGGCAGGCTAAAGATCTATGGAAAAGAACAGGGAACAACCAAAGTTATGATAAAGCAGACTGTACAACCACATAGTGCAGTATTATTGCGTATACACAAATAATAAGAAAACAGGGTCTATGAAAGTTTTTAGGAGGGTATTTACTATCTGTGGGTTTGTCATGTTTGCACACTCGTCTGTGTCGGCACAATTGAATAAGCCGGCAGCACTTGCACTCATTAAACGTGTTTTGCCTACACAGGCAGCTTCTTTTGAGGTAGGTGAATTGCCTGCTTCCGAAGCAAAAGATGTATTTGAGATTACACCATACCAGGGAAAGATCTTGTTAAAAGGGAATAATGGAGTTGCAGTTGCTTCTGCCCTGTATTATTACCTGACTGAATATTGCCATTGCCAGATCACCTGGAATGGTACACATCTGAAACTACCGGCAAAATTGCCAATGCCGGTAGCTACCGTAAAGAAAACCACACCTTATCAATATCGTTATTACCTGAACTATTGCACATTCAACTACAGCATGAGCTGGTGGGATTGGAAGCGCTGGCAAAAGGAGATCGACTGGATGGCGATGCATGGTATCAATATGCCGCTGGCCATTACAGGGGAAGAGTATACCTGGTATGAGGTGTATAAACAAATGGGCTTTACAGACAAAGAGCTGGAAGGGTTCTTTTGTGGCCCGGCTTACTTCTCCTGGTTCTGGATGGGTAACTTAGATGGCTGGGGTGGCCCGTTGCCTCTTAGCTGGATGAAGAGTCATAAGACCTTGCAACAACAAATCGTAAAGCAGGAACGTGAGTTAGGAATGACACCCGTATTACCTGCATTTACAGGACATGTACCGGCAGCCTTCAAAGAGAAATATCCTCAGGCAAAACTGAAAGCGACGAACTGGAATAATGGTTTTGCAGATACCTACATCTTAGATTCAGAAGATCCTTTGTTTGCAAAAATTGGTAAGCAGTTTTTAGAAACACAGACAAAGCTGTTTGGAACAGATCATTTGTATTCAGCAGATACATTCAATGAGAATGAACCCCCTTCTGATGATCCGGAGTTCCTCTCTAAATTAAGTGCACGGATTTATGAGGGCATGAGACAGGCGGATACCAGTGCGGTGTGGGTCATGCAGGGATGGCTGTTTTATAGTGATCGTAAGTTCTGGAAGGCTCCACAGATCGAAGCGCTGTTGAAAGCAGTGCCGGATAATAAAATGATCCTGTTAGACCTGGCCGCAGAGATTGAACCAGTATGGAAAAGAACAGATGCATTCTATGGCAAGCCATGGATCTGGAACCAGCTGAACAACTTCGGTGGCAATGTGAACCTGTTTGGTCGTTTGGAAGGTGTAGCGGCAGGACCCGCACTGGCATTGCAGGATCCGAATTCAAAGAACCTGAAAGGGATTGGATTGACCATGGAAGCGATAGAGAATAATCCGGTGATCTATGAACTGACCATGCAGCATACCTGGCAAACAGACCCTATACAGCTGGATGAGTGGCTGAAAAAATATGCACGTAACCGTTATGGTGTGGATAATGATGCTTTGGTACAGGCATGGCAGGTATTGAGAAAGACGGCTTATAATGGACAGACGATACGCGATGGAGCAGAGTCGATCATTACCGGCAGACCTACATTTGATAGTACTACCATATGGACAAGAACTAAGCTGAACTATGCGCCATTGGACCTGGTTCCTGCATGGGACTTATTCATACAGGCTGCTAAGAAAGGCGTGCGTACGGATGGATTTACGTATGACCTGGTAGATGTGACAAGACAGGTGATGGCGAACTATGCCACGCCTTTGCAACAGCAGTTTGTGAGCGCTTATAAGGCACGCAATATGGCCGGGTTTCATAAATATAGCAAAGCATATCTGGAATTGATAGATGATATGGATCGCTTATTAGCTACGAAAAAAGATTTTCTGTTAGGACCATGGATTGCGAGTGCGCGCAACTGGGGTACTACTCCTGCAGAAAAGGCGCTGTACGAACAGAATGCCCGTGACCTGATCACCTTGTGGGGAGATGCGGAGAGTCCATTGCATGAATATGCAAACAGGCAATGGAGTGGGTTGCTCAAGGATTTTTACAAGGCACGCTGGGAGCAGTTCTTTGATTACCTGATGACGGAGGAACGACCGGATTTCAAAGCGTTTGATAAGAAGATCAGTCAGTGGGAGTGGCAGTTTGTAAAGACACAGAAGAACTATCCTTTGACTACCAGTGGCGATCCGGTCGTGGTATCACTGCAGATGTATACAAAATATCATGACCTAATAGTTGCAGCTTATGAAAGATAATCAACGATTGCAGTCATTGGACGCACTGAGAGGGTTTGATATGTTCTGGATTATGAGTGGGGAGCATATTATTCATACAATGGCGAAGGCCATGAAGTGGGCGCCGGTAGAATGGATGTCAGCACAGTTGAATCATACGGAGTGGAATGGGTTTACTTTTTATGATATGATATTTCCGTTGTTCCTGTTTATAGCCGGGGTGACGATGCCATTGTCGTTGCAAAAGAAGATGGATGTGGCGGGTGTAAAGTATACTTATTTATTGCCCGGCGAGGAGAAGCGGAAGCTCTATAAGGTAATGCTGAAGCGGGCTTTGATATTGGTGGTATTGGGTTTTATCGTGAATGGGTTATTGAAGTTTAATGGATTGGAGAATACAAGATTTCCAAGTGTGTTGGGAAGGATAGGATTGGCGTGGTTCTTTGCAGGATTGATTAGTTTGAACTTTTCTGTGAAGGGACAGGTGTATTGGTTAGTTGGGATACTGTTGGGATATTGGGCATTGATGATGTGGGTGCCGGTGCCGGGGTATGGAGCGGGGGTATTGACGATGGATGGATCGTTGGAGTCTTATATTGATAGGGTGTTAGTGCCAGGGAGGTTGCATGATAAGGTGCATGATCCGGAGGGTGTGTTGTCAACATTGCCGGCGATCGGGACGGCGCTGTTAGGCACGCTGGCAGGAACTTTTATACAGAGAGGGGTGCAAACGCCGTTGAGAAAAGGTGTAATGATATTTGTCTTTGGAGCGGTGTTGGTGTTGTTAGGATATGTATGGGGTTTCAGTTTCCCTATTAATAAGCGACTGTGGACGAGTTCTTTTGTATTGTATGCAGGTGGTTTTAGCTTGTTGTTCCTGGCAGTGTTTTATCTGATAATAGATGTGTGGGGATTTAGGAAATGGGCATTCCCATTTGTGATTATTGGTACGAATTCAATCCTGATCTATATGGCGGCAGAGGGGATGGTAGATTTTAGATATACTGCAGGGTTTGTGTTTAATGGGGTAATACAATATGCGCCGTTATTGTGGCAGCCGGTGTTTGCGGCAATGTCAGTGACGTTTGTACAGTTATGTTTGTTGTATGTTTTGTACAGGAATAAATTGTTCCTGAAAATTTAAAAGGAGAGGCCGTATCATACTTTGATACGGCCTCTTTTAATTCGGGTTCCTGGTGGAGGTGGGGTAGTCTATTAAGTAATTTTGAGAGGTTTATTTATTATTGATACAACTTCTTTTTTACTTAAATAAACCAAGAATATTTAGTTTGTCTATTATCAGTAACAATACAAAAACAAAGATTGATAAAACCGTAAAGCCAATGACTGTATAAGCAAAGTAGTGGATGGTCCATTGCAAAGCAATTTTCAACCTGTGGATAAATGAGATAGATTGAGCAGTCGCACCTTCATACAATGACAACTTAACTGTACAGAATTCATTTTCTGTATTGAAATTTCCTAAATCAACACCGAGGTTTTGCAACCTGTCTTCCAATTCCAATTGTCTATCATAAATAGGTAACAATTCCTGGTTCGTACCGGGTTGTTTTTTCAACGCTTCTAATGATGCAACAGTTTTTTCTAAAGAAACTTTCTGCGCATTCAGTTGTCTATACTCATTCGTTTTATCAACTTTCGTAATTGACATAGACCTGATGACACCAATACCCTGTATCTCATGATAGAACGAATCAAACGTTTCAGGATTCACGCCAATCATCAAATGCAACTCCCGGTCACCTTTTCTCCCTAATGCTTTTTCATATTGGATCATGGCTTTGTAGGATTCTATTTTCTTTCGCACATTTTCTTCGTCCTTTGGAAAGTTACTGGTGGTCGTTCTTACCACTGCGGTTTTCTCATACTTTTGATTAGTGGAAAAATCCGGTTGTGGGCCTGCTGTAGGAGCCATTTTCATTTTAGATGTGGCATAATTCTTTCTCAGTCCATTCACCTGATCAAAGTAATTCTCATAATAATCCCCGGTACTATTCGTGTTTGACGCGACATATCCATAAATCAATCTGAAAATAAATAGCACACAGAATACTCCCGCTCCCCAGCGGAAGAGACGCCAGAACCTGGCCTTAATTGAGGTTTGCATAGTTTAAAATTGTAATGTGAAAATAGGTTAATTTTCTACTGAAATACCAAATTCTGCATTCAGTACCAACTTACCCTCTGCCGTTGTGCCATCAGGTAATTTCAGTCCTTTTAATTTAGTGGTTTTCCCTTTGGTCAGCAGATCAATCATTTGTTTATCTGATAGTTTCTTCCCATGGGTTTCAAAAGGAACCTTGAATCCGCATACTTTAAAGTTGGAACACCCATACGCTGCATTCCCTTTGAGTAAAGGATGCTCTTTACATTTGGGGCATTGCATGCTGGAAATTTCCTGTTTGGGTTTAGGTGCTTTTTTAGGTTTATCTTCTTTTTCAGGCGCCGTTGCTGGTGCGGGCGCTGGCGTTTGCACAGCTACAATTGTTTTGTAAGAGGCGTTCTTCACTTCTTGTGTCAGGTCCACCACCATCTGGATCAGTTCCTGTTTAAAGGTATCCAGCTGGTATTCCCCTTTTTCTATCTGTCTTAATTTCCGCTCCCATTGACCAGTCAGCTCTGCACTTTTCAGCAGGTCGGAAGTAATGGTATCGATCAGGTCCATACCGGTTTGGGTAGCGAACAGGTTCTTCTTTCTCTTCTCTATGTATTTACGTCTGAACAGGGTTTCGATGATATTCGCACGGGTAGAAGGACGGCCGATACCGTTGTCCTTCATTAGTTCTCTCATTTCTTCGTCGTCTACCTGCTTACCGGCGGTTTCCATAGCACGGAGCAAGGTGGCTTCCGTAAATGCTTTTGGAGGCGTGGTTTTACCCTGGTGTACCCTTGGAGTATGAGGACCGCTTTCACCCACTACAAATACGGGCAGTACTTTTTCCTCGATTTCTTCTTTGCCGTCTTTGGTTTCTTTTGGAGCGGGTGCATCATTGGCATACACTTCTTTCCAGCCGGGTTCCAATATCTGTTTACCTGTCACCTTGAATTCAACCTGGCCTACTACACCCAATACGGTGGTGTTCGAAATCTTACATTCCGGGTAGAAGGCAGCGATAAAGCGTCTGGCCACCAGGTCGTAAATGCGCTTTTCTTCCAGCGGAAGATTGCTGGGATATTCACCCGTAGGAATGATGGCATGGTGATCCGTTACCTTTTTATCGTCAAAGACGGTTTTAAGTTTGGGGATCGGTTTCGCCAGTATAGGGGCCGTCAGGTTGGCGTATGGTTTCAGGTCCTGTAAGATCCCTTCAACTTTTGGATGGAGATCTTCAGAGAGGTAGGTGGTATCCACTCTTGGGTAGGTGACCAGTTTTTTTTCGTACAGGCTCTGGATATATTTTAAGGTATCGTCTGCAGTGAATGCGAATTTCTTGTTGGCTTCTACCTGCAAACCTGTCAGGTCAAATAAACGAGGGTTACCTTCTTTTCCTTCCTTCTTTTCGAAACTTGTGATTTCGAAAGGATGTTGTTTCAGGTATTCCAATCCCTTATTGGCTCTATCCAGGTTTTTGATACGGTCAATAGTGGCCGTGAATTCTGTGTCGCGATAGATGGTTTTGAGCTCCCAGTATTCTTCTGATACGAAGGCGTTAATTTCCTTTTGTCTTTGTACGATCATGGCGAGGGTAGGGGTTTGCACACGGCCTATGGACAAGACGGTTTTGCCGATGGCAAACTTCTTGGTAAAGAGGCGGGTGGCGTTCATACCCAGTAGCCAGTCGCCAATAGCGCGGGCACTACCTGCTGCGTATAAGTTATCGTACTGGTTAGCGTCTTTGAGTTTCTGGAAACCATCGCGGATGGCTTGTTCTGTCAGGGAGGAAATCCACAGCCTTTTCACAGGTGCGGAACATTGGGCTTTGAGTAATACCCAACGTTGAATGAGTTCTCCTTCCTGCCCGGCATCCCCGCAGTTGATCACCTCATCACAGGCTTGCACTAAGGTTTCGATGACTTTGAATTGCTTTTCTACCCCACTGTTAGATATGAGTTTAATACCGAAGTGGGAGGGGATCATGGGTAGATCTTCCAGTCGCCAGAATTTCCATTGCTCGGTGTAATCGTGGGGTTCTTTGAGGGTACAGAAGTGCCCGAAGGTCCAGGTGACCTGGTACCCGTTTCCTTCATAGTATCCATCTTTGCGTGTTTTAGCGCCGATTACTTCAGCGATGTCGCGGGCGACACTGGGTTTTTCTGCAATGCAAACCTTCATAAATTACATTCCCTGATGGGGCAGGCAAATGTAGGAAAACAAAACCACGAAAAAATCGATTTTACCGAAGGTAAAATCGATTTTTTCGCAAGGGGTATGGCCTGCGGCCGGCTGGGAAGGCTATCAGGTATTCATCGGTTAGCCGGAAAATGCTATTTAATAATCAACAAACTGTTCATCCACATAACACCACAACCATCTCTCTCCCGGCTCTGCCGAGATCACCACCGGATGTTGTGTTTTATGAAAATGCTTCGTCATATGCTTCTCCGGCGACTGGTCGCAACATAAAGTTGCGCCGCAGGTCTGACAGGTACGAAGGTGCACCCAGTCCGAACCTATTTTTACGCACTCTTCGCATACATGCTCCTCATCAACTTTGAGTGTTTTGATCGCTGTAATATGTGAACAAATTTCTGACATAGTTATTTATTTCACCTCTGCGAGGTATTTGTGTACAAAACTGATGGCCATAGACCCTTCGCCTACAGCTGCCGCCACCCTGTTCATGGCATTTGCCCTTACATCGCCGGCTGCAAAAATGCCCGGACAACTGGTTTCCAACAGATAAGGATCTCTCTGCTGTTTCCAGATCTGCTCAAACTCAGGGTGCGTGAACAGGTCCCGACCCGTTTCTATAAAGCCTTTATCGTTCTTGATGATATTCATTTCCAGCCACTCTGTAAATGGTTTCGCACCAATAAAGATGTACAATCCATCTGCATGTTCCTGTGTCTGCTCACCTGTTTTGGTGTTGGAAATAATCAGGCATTCCAGTCTGTCAGATCCTCTGGCTTCCACCACTTCAGCAAATGGGCGTACATGAATATTATCCGTTTCCACGATCCTGTCTATAAGGTAGGCAGACATAGTACTGGACAAATCTTCTCTGCGAATGAGGATATTCACATTCCTTGCAAACTTGGAAAGATACATAGCTGCCTGTCCGGCAGAGTTACCGCCACCTACTATGAACACATCTTTATCTTTGCAGGCAGGGGCCTCTGTCATAGCAGCACCATAATAAATACCGGCACCTGTAAAATCAGCTACACCCTTTGTATCCAGTGTGCGGTAATCCACACCTGTGGTAATTACCACACTCCGGCTGTTTACAAATGTGTCGTCTTCCATGATGATCTTATTGTATCCACCTGTTTGCTCAATGGCTTTCACAGACTGTGGGGTGATGAACTCTGTTCCTAAACGTTGTGCCTGAGAGATGGCTCTGCGGGCCAGATCAGCACCACTCAATCCCTTTGGAAAACCTAAGTAGTTTTCAATTCTGGAACTGGTGCCTGCCTGTCCGCCGGGGGCACGTTTCTCTATCAGCAGTGTTTTCAATCCTTCAGAAGCGCCATACACACCCGCTGCTAAACCTGCAGGTCCTGCACCAATAATCACTACATCGTATACCTCATGCTTGATCTGTGGATTCAGGCCTACTTTGCGGGCAGTGTCCTGTATAGAAGGATTGGAGAGGAAAGTGCCATCTTCGAAGAAGATCACAGGTACATCCTTTTCATCCAGTTTATTCAGGGCAAGCAGGTTACAACCTTCCTGGTTGGTATGTATATCCAGCCATTTATAAGGAATGAGGTTCCCTGCCAGAAAATCTTTAATGGCATGGCAGGTGCGGGAGTACTGGTACCCAACGACCTTGATGCCTTTGAATTCCGGGTGATAATCACTTTTCCAGTCATCCAGCAGATCATCTATCACAGGGTAGAGTTTGTCTTCTGGCGGATCCCATGGCTTAACCAGATAGTAATCCAGTTGTACAGTATTGATGGCTTTAATAGCTGCATCCGTATCAGAGTAAGCCGTGAGCAATACCCTTTTTGCATCCGGGTAAAATTTGATCGCCTTTTCAAGGAAAGTCACCCCATCCATCACCGGCATGCGCTGATCGCTGATGAACATGGCGATGGTTTCCCCTTTGTTCTTCAGTTCCAGCAGGCTATTGAGCGCTTCCTGCACATCGGTGGTACTGATGATCTTATAATGCTGTCTATACTTGTTTTTCAAGTCACGCACAATCGCCCGCAAAACATGCGGATCATCGTCAATACAAAGAATAATAGGTTGATTCGTATTTTTCTCAGTGTCTTTATCTGGCATAAGCGCACCGTTTTTTTAGTGAATTAATGGATTGGAATCAACACAGAAAATAGTGTTTTCCCCGGGACTGAATTTACTTTAATATTTCCATGATGTTGCTTCACGATCTGGCAGGAAATGTCCAGACCGAGTCCGGTACCTTTACCAATTTCTTTGGTAGTAAAGAAGGGGTCAAAGATCCTGGACTGGATATTCTCAGGAATACCGGGCCCGTTGTCGATGATAGAGACCTTTACACAGGTGCCATCTTTCTCTGTTTTTATTTCGAGGGTACTGTTTTCCCTGCCCTGCATAGCATCTACTGCATTATCGATCAGGTTGGTCCATACCTGGTTCATTTCCCCGATCATGATGCTGACAGGCGGGAGAGAAGTATCGTAGTTTTCGATGAGGTGTACATGTCCTTTGCGGAGTTTGTACTCCATGATGTTGAGCGTATTCCGGATACCATCATGAATATCTGTGAGTCTTTTATCATGGGATTGGTCCATGTGGGTAAAGGTCTTCACAGAGCTGACCAGTTTTACGATGCGGGCAGAAGCTTCTTCGATGTCCAGCACCATCCTTTCGGTGACGAGGTTTTTGTCGATCCAGTTGAGGACAGCCGATAGTGAACCTGGCGACATATGTGATTTGAATTCTTCCAGTATGTCGATGGTAATGCCGAATTCCACGAAATTTTCTGCTATTTCCACACCATTGGCCACATCGTGGTCATCCAGCCAGTCCACCATGTCATCTTCCTTTGCACCTCTTTCCATCATGGTAAGTTTGGGTCTGTCGGTAGATTTGAGGATGGCGAACATTTTCTCTTTTACAAAAGTGACATCTTCCGGGGTCATCTGTATAGCCATGATCTCCTGGAAGGTATCCGGCATGAGTTGCAGGTGTTTTCTTAAAGAGGAGGCGCCCCGAACAATGGCGGCTGCGGGGTTGTTCAGTTCATGTGCCAGACCGGCGGAGAGCTTGCCCAATGCCATCATCTTTTCATTCTGACGCATCATGGTGGTATATTCCCTGACCCTGTTTGTCATCACATGCACTAATGCCTGGGTGAGTTCAAACTGGGTATGGATCATGGCATCGATCTTTTCGATAGGGAAACACATGAGTTGTGATTCCTCTACTGCTTCGCTGTAGATGGTCGCTGTCATACCGCGGGAGAAGGGGAGGTAGCCACTGATAGTACCTGCTTCCATGACGGTAATTTCGACGGGATCGTTGTTCTGCAGGTAGTACAGGCGGAGCTTTCCTGAAATAAGGATGTAGGTAGCATCGAGGGGGGCGCCTGTTTTGAACATGAAATCCCCTGGTAGAAGCGTTTTGGATTCGCTGTTTTCAGCCAGCCATTTAAGTTGTTCGACGGGTACGTCTTTGAACGCCTCGACTGATTGTAGCCATTCAGTGGAAATGTTTACCATAACTTAAAGTTAAAGATAATTTGCCCGTAAGACGAGAGCAAAAGATGTTCCGGAAAGGAAAGACGAGAGAAGCGATGAAATGTACAAGTGGAAATGATTATAATATCATTAAATACTGGAACTTAATAAAAATTCACTGGGGCTTTTGGTGTATTTTGCGTAAGTTTAAATAACATGCGTACATACGCCATCCCTATTGACCTATAAAAGCACATGGTTTTGTCTAAGTATTTGTTTCAGTGATAAATGTAAGACGATGTCAAAAAGTGGAAAGAATATATTTTTAGCCGATGACGACGCCGACGATTGTCTGCTTTTTGAAGACGCTCTGAAAGAGGTCGCGGATGATATTATTCTGACTACAATCTCTGATGGCAAAGAACTCATGGATATGTTGGACGATCGCGTTCCCCCGCCTCCTGACATGATCTTCCTGGACTTGAATATGCCACGTAAAAATGGTTTTGAATGTCTCAGGGAAATCAGGACAGATCAGCGTCTCAAGTCCATTCCCGTAATTATCTTTTCTACCTCATCACAACCGGAATTTATAGAACAGGTGTACATTTCAGGAGCTAACCGATATATCAGGAAGCCATCTTCCTTTTCGGAACTTATGAAAGCAATAGCAGAAATGTTGTCTATTGATTGGGATACCAATGAAAGATACCCTAAACGGGATAAATTCTTTATTTCCTTTTAAGAAAACAACGCTTACAATCGGCGATGACAATGAATTTGACCAGGCTTGAATTTGACCAGGCAAGAACGAGGCATCTGCAATTTAAAACGCAGTTACGATCTCTCGTTTACGGAGCAGCAATAGATACCGCTCCACTTTTATCCGAACACGAATGTGCATTGGGTGTGTGGATGTACGAGCATGCATTACAACGCTACAGTCATATTGAAGAAATGCAGCAGTTGGAACAGGTGCATACAGACATCCATATCTGTGCAAAAAAACTGATTGGTTTATATGAAAGTGGTAATGAAGAAGCCGCCAGGAATGGGCTGACAGAGATGGAAGCGATTGCCGATAAACTGGTAGGTTTGCTATCCATTATTGAACAACAACTTTTATCATCAGAAAAAAACGACGCTCCTGTCGTGGAAAATATAGAACAACACTTACAAGAATTACTGGCATTACGTCAATCCGTGCAAAATCTGGATGAACAAATCCGGGTCGAGACGACAAAAAAAGCAATTAACAACGAGAGCCGTTTCAGAGAAAGCGTGGAGCAGGCTCCGGTAGGTATTGCTATTTTCAGAGGTCGGAATATGGTGTTTGAAATGGCGAATGCTATGTACCTGGAACTGATCACCCGTCCTGTGGAAGCAGTGGTAGGCAGGTCGCTCTACGACGTATTGCCGGAAGTAAAGGAATCGGTAAAGCCGTTGCTGGACAATGTTTGGGATACCGTTACTCCGCACTATGGAAATGAGTTTCCTGTTATTCTGTACAGATATGGGGTGCCGGAGATGGTGTATTTCAACTTCGTCTACCAACCACTGAAGAATAGTACCGGGGAAATTGATGGCGTGATGGTGGCTGCGACAGATGTGACAGCAGCGGTAGCAGCCAAGCACTCCCTGATGGAAAGCGAGAACCAGTTTCGCAATCTTGTGATGCAATCGCCTATTGCCATGGCTATTTTCAAAGGAAGGGAGATGATGATTGATATGGCAAATAATACCATGCTACAGACAATGTGGCGCAGAACATCTGCCCAGGTAATGGGTTTGAACCTGCTGGATGTGTTCCCTGAACTGACAGGGCAGAAGTTTCCTGAGTTATTACAACAGGTGTACAATAGTGGGATTGCCTACCAGGAAAAAGAAGCGATCGCTTATGTAGATGGTCCGGATGGCATGAGGCGGTTTTACCTGGATTTTGAATATAAGCCCTTGTTTGACCTGGAAAAGAATGTTTATGCCATCATGGCCACAGTGTCTGATGTGACAGAGCGAAAAGAGCAAGAGATGGCACTCCGACTGTCAGAGGAACGATTTAGGGTATTGGGTGATACGCTGTCACAGATGATCTGGACCACTGATCCGGAAGGCAAATTGAATTATGCCAGCAAGAAGTATTTTGAGTTTACAGGCATGACACTGGAGGAGTTGAATGGGATAGGTTGGTTTAATGTGATACATCCGGAGGACCTGATGAAGAACTTACCTATATGGCAGGAGGCGGTGAGTAAAGGAGTTGAGTACCAGATAGAGCATAGAATGAGAAAAGCAGATGGTACTTATCGCTGGCACCTGACACGGACGGTGCCCCAGAAAGATGCGGAAGGTAATGTGAATATGTGGGTAGGATCTACGACGGATATTCATGAAGGCAAAATGTTTATAGATAAGCTGGAAGCAGAGGTGCAGGAGAGAACGAAGGCCTTACAGCGATCCAATGATGAGCTGAGGAAATCGAATGAAGAGTTGGCACAGTTTGCATATGTGGCAAGTCATGACCTGCAGGAGCCGTTGAGGAAGATCCAGACATTTGCAAGCCGGTTATTGGAAACGGAGTTTAAGAACATCACAGAAAAAGGGAAGGATTACTTTTCCCGTATGCAGGCGGCGGCGCAGCGAATGCGGCAGCTGATAGAAGACCTGTTATCGTTTTCGAGGACGAGTAATAATGGGGAGCAGTTGTTTGAGTATGTGGATCTGAACAAGGTGTTGATGAGAGTGAAGGAGCAGTTGAGTGATCAGATAGATAAGAAAGAGGCGGTAATAGAATATGATTTGTTGCCGGTGTTGTCGGCAATTCCTTTCCAGATAGAGCAACTGTTTATGAATTTGCTGACCAATGCGTTGAAATTTTCGAGAAAGGGGGTGAAGCCTCTTATCAGGGTAAAGATGGAGGATAATGTGTATACGTTGGTAGGAGGAGTACCTTATCATAAGTTTACGATTGCCGATAATGGGATTGGGTTTGATCCGCAGTTTAGTGAGCGGATCTTCCAGGTGTTTCAGTGCTTACATGTGCGGAACCAGTTTGAGGGAACGGGGATAGGATTGGCGATTTGTAAGAAGATAATGGATAATCATAACGGGGTGATAACGGCAGAGGGAAAGCCGGAGGAGGGTGCAGTGTTTACATTGTTATTTCCGGTCGGGTAAATAGATTTCATTTTGCATTTGCATAAAAAACGCTTTTGCCGGTTTGTGGCAAAAGCGTTTTTTATTTTTATAGTTTAGGTGCCAATAGTTCCCACAATTCGGGGGACCAGGGCCATTGTTGTTTTACGGTTTCTTTATCCATCTTACTCAATACAAGTGGGAATTGTTTTCCTGCAAATGCGGGTTCCAGTCGTTTTACCACTTTGCACACCTCTATGTATACGTTTGCAGCGGCTACTGTAAGCTCCTGCGTAGGTGTGCCTTGTCTTGCATAATCGTTCCACTTTTTCCAGAACAAATACACCATTCTATCTCTGAGTGCATTCCCTTCCGGCAATTGCTGTATATTATTATAGAGGAGGGTTATAAACGATTGTAGTTTTTGCGGGTCGCTGTAAATAGACCTTGCCCATTTACCACCTGCCTGTCTGAACAGGTGTTCCAATACTACATAAGGTAAAGTCGCCTCTGGACTGTTGGAGTCAGGGATGTTGGTAAATACCTGTGTGATCAGATCTTCCGGTTCAAGTGCAAAGAGCAGTTCTGCTATAGGCCATTGGCTATACAAGGCAGCCCATCCCTGGTATTCCCAGTCATTCAAGGTAGCATATCGTCTCTTTGAATGGAGTGTAGGCATACTGAATTTTATATGCTGTGCATAATTCTCAGGGGTGAATAAGCGGTTCAGTTGTGCCCGGTATTCAGGTTCTATGAAACCTGTTCCTTCGAGATATTTCCGTACCATGTATTGTGCATCCTTATCAGAAGCATTTTGCAGGTAGTCAAGACTGATCTGCACCAGTTCTGATGTAACCAGTTTGCCTGTCTGCATGATCTGTAATAACTGGTGGAGAATACCACCGGGTTTAGGCATGCTCAAAAGCAGCTTATAGAGTTCGATCACTTCTGCTTTCCTGATAGTCCTGTTCTGCCAGGCATCCTGTAGCATTCTTTCTGCTTCCATGAAGGATTGCATCCCATTTTTCTTCATCATGGTTTGCCTGAAGGCAGGGAGGAAAACACCGGTTTGGTCACTCTTGTCAGTGTCACTCAGCAGCCAGTTTGCTTTTGTGAGCGATACGATATGTGGAAGTTGGGCTCTGACATTGGCATCTGTAGCTGCTAGTTTACCAAGCAGCTGAACCCACTCATCCAGCGGAGACTGTGGATAGTAGGCAATATGTCTGTACAATGAAGTGGTGATCGCGGGTGCTATCTGGCTGAAATCTACTTCCAGTGTTTTGAGCAAAGTGTAGGTAGCTGCCAGTTCGCGGATATCTTTGGATTGTTCCAGTAGTAACCCCAGACTACGTTTCAGATCAGGAGAGTCGCTGTAGGAGAAGGTTTTGAGCCGCTCTATGACTGCGTTTCGTGTTTGGTCAGGATACCAGTTGGATTCCAGTACTTCTCTGAACAGTTGTAATAATGCCTCTTTATTAGCGGGAGTAACGGGTACTTCCAGCACGGCATTAATCAGCTGTGTTTTCAGGTAATGGTCTGTTTCAGTGACAGCGAGGCCGGTGACTACCTGTAAAGTGGTTGCTGATTTACGGCCGGTATTTAAGAGGATATTTATGAACGCACTACGTAGCGCAAGCAGGGGTTCCTGTTTGATGGCTACTGCCAGTGCGGGTTCCAGTTTGACCTGGTGCTGTACGAATTGCTTCTGAAGATATGGAATAGCTGCTTCTCTTACATAAGGGTTTTGCTCGTTTAGCGCCGTGATCAACAGGTCTGGTATTTCAGCATGTTCTAATAAAGCCAGCACGCGTATTTTCAAACCAGCAGAAGGTGTTTGTGCAAACAGTTGTGTTAATTCCGTTTGCAACTCTGGATGAGCTACCAGCCTGTCTCTGATCAATGCCAGCAGTTCCGGCTGATCAGGTGCTTTTTGTAAAGCGGAGAAGATGCCACTGAATAAAGTGGTGTCTATTTCCCGCAGGTTTGATAATAGTTGAATGATGGCTGCTCTTACATACAGATCAGTTTCTGACATGAATCGCGCTGCAAGATGTTCAATCACTGTAGCGGAAGGCGCTGTTAATCCGGCTAAGAACCCGATGGCTACCAGTCTTGTAGTTCTATGCTCTAGTGGAGAGAGGAACTGCAAAGCTAAAGTAGCTGCTGCATCTGTCGGGAACTGTTTTATTAATTCCAGCAAAGCAGGTTTTACGCTGGCGGGAGCCAGTGCAATAAACTCACTCACTGTAGAAATTGTATCCGCAGATTTATTAACAGTGTGTAAGAGACCATTTATGCACACTTGTTGAATGATTGGATCGAGGTCATTGACCAGTGTATCGGCGAGTATTTCCTGTACACTATCCAGATGAGCAGCGAGCTGGCTGATGGTCTCAATCGCCAGCAGGCGCAATGGCCTTTCCGGCTCCAGGCAGGCAAACCAGCTCAGGATATCAATCAGTGATTCCCGTTGGCTCAGGCGGGTAACGGGGATGGCGCATAACGATTCCAGCATACGTGCACGTACAGAAAGGGTATTCTCCTCTCTGGCTGCTGCTGCCAGTTTTTCTACTGCTTCGTCAGTTTCAAGAAAAGGTTGCAGGCTATCGAGTGCTTCCAGTCTTTCGTGTTCTGATCGTTCTGCAGAAATTAATATATCGAATAAAGCAAGTGCTTCTGACATCTTTAAAATTAGTTTAGGTTAATCAGCAAATCCAGGTCCTTCATCATTTGTCGTACTGCGTTGTAAGTCTTCTACATCCATGCATGCATTGCGGCAGGCATCTTTCATAGCACGCATCACGTCATTCTCCTGTGGTACAAATGGTTTGGCCATGATGGCTTGCAGCAATTCCGGAACGGGTGCCCAGCTACAGTTTGCCTGTAGATAACTGATGTATGGCAGCATGCCGGCAGGGGTTTGTTGTTTTTCGATCTGCTGCCTGAATTCGGTTTCAGTGGGTTGTAAAACCTCGTGCAGTAAAATCTGGTTAACGTATCTGCCTCTCTTTTCCAATATTTGCCACAGTCCTTCCCGGAGTTCAGCGAATGCAGGATTCGTTTTCAGTGCCAGCAGGTAGTGATTGAACTTTGATTCATTGCCGAGGTCAATGGTCAATAGCTGAGTGAGTGCATATCTGCTCAGGTTATCATCCATGCCTTTGTGTATGGCGAGGAAGCGGAGTATTTCAATATCAGATACGCCTTCCTGGTACAGGCTACTGCTGTTACCCGGTGTAAGGGCAGCCCAGAGTATACGGTTGGCCATTTCCGGGTTTTCACCATAATACATCCAGATATGTGGGAAGATACCGGAGAAGTTATGCTCCACATCAGCCTTGTGCAACCATTGCTCCCAGTTGATATTGGAGCTGCCTGCCTGTGAAATGGCATTTTCCAGTACCTGTGTGCAGATATCCTTCATCGTTTGATCCTGTTCATGATCTGCAAGGTGGCTGAAAACCTTCACGGTAGCAGGACTGAGTTGCGGGATCGTACTGATCTTCTTCGCCAGCAGGCGACGCAGTTCTCTGTTCAGTTGTGTGTGTAACAAAACAGGAGCGGCAGCAGCTACGACTTCGATATTCGCCTTGGTCAGTGGAATAAGCAGGATACCTTTGATCCCTGCTTCTCTGATAGCAGGAGATGGAGCCTGCAATGCTTTGCTGTAAAAACTGTTCAGGCTATCATCATTAGGTGTAAAGTTTGTAATGGCCTGGAGAATAGCAGTGCGGCATTCTTCTTTTTGTTCCTGTTCGTAAGCCTGTACAAAGCGTTCGAAGAGTGCCGGGCGCTGTGCAATAAGTTTACCAAGAATATTGTAAATGGCCACTGCCAGATGTGCCCTGATGTTTTGCGAGGACAGTGCCAGCAGTGCATTTACGAGCGTTTCATTTTTAGCTGTGTAAGCAGCTAAGAGATATAACAGTTGTAGGTTTTGAGCGGTAGCGAGTTGTGTACACAGGTGCTCAATGATAGCAGGGGTAAGCTGCAGGCTGTATTCAAATACTCTTAATGCAGCCTGCTTTACACTTTGGTCAGGATCTTGTGTATAGGCATGCAGGATGGCATCTGTCAGTTCAGTACTATCTATGCCATGTACGGCCAGTAATTGTATACACCAGATACGGATAAAGGGGGTGGTATCTGTTTTTAGTAGTGCTAATAAAGCAGCTACAGGTACGAAGGAGCGGTCAAAGCAGAAACTAAGTACCATTTCCCTGATGGCAATGGGTTCATCAGGTGTTAATAGGGATGCGATTGTGGCGATGTCCAGTGAATCCTGCAATAGGAGCCTGTTTACAATTACCAGTTTATCGTTTTCCCCTGCCTGATGCATGATCTCTTTATAGAAAGCGATGTCATCTGGACTGGCGTCTACAGGTATTAATAACCAGGAGAGAATGAGGCGGCTGGTGTCTGCATTCTCCTGTTGTTTATAGAATTGAATCAGGTATTGTCTTGCTGTTTGATCAGTGATGGACAATCGGCCTAATATAGGCAGGATCAGGTCGCGTGACTCATCCTGTGCCAGCGAGGCGATCATAATATCGATCAGCGCTGTGGTATTGTTTAGTTGGCGAAGGCCGGTGCCTGCCAGTTGACGGATCATATCTGCTTTCAGGATGGTATCCGTTTCGGTGGCAATGAGCGACAACCATTTCTCAGCAATGGCGGGGTCATGTAGATAACGGGAGGCGCCGGACAATAGAGAATATTTTGTATCAGTATCAGAGAGGGGTACCATATCCAGCATCATTAAGGTTTGGGAGATATGTGCAGCCCGTCTTTCCCTGATCTCGTCAGTGATCTTACTCATATTTTAATACGTTGGGTTTAATACCGGAAAGGGCGTCAGTAAGTGTTTGTTGCTGAGTTGCGTCCAGATCCAGTTTAACAATAGCATCCAGGGCTTTTTGCCTGGAGAGTGTATCAATTAGTTCATTGCGTACTACGGCCAGCAGTACATCGAAGTGGTGGGTAATGCCGGGGTGCAGGTAGCCATCGAGGCACAGGCGCAGGAGTTCTCTGTCTGTATCGTAGAGCAGTACATCTTCGAGTGCAGGGACCACCTGTGGATAGATCCCGGCAACATTGGCCAGCAGACCGGCACAGGTCACCCTGAACGGAGAACCAGGTTCTGTGAGTTCTGTGGCAAATACATCTACCAGCTGTGGATGACGTGCTACAGAAAGAGCTTTCACCTGGTTGAACAATACTTCGCGTATGCTTTCGTCCCTTTCGCGGGAGAAGAGGAGTAAAAGCGGATCGAGGATCTGTTCAGTTTTCAGGCGGCTGGTAACGAGCGAGAGTACCTTTTTTCTATGTTCGGCAACCGGGAGGTCTTTGATGCTTTCCAGCATGATATTGCTGATGTGCATATCTCTGCCCATGTAAGGGGCCAGCATATCGGTGATGGCAGCAAATTCTCCATCGTCGTATACAGAAGGATTGGCAGCGAAGGCGTTGGCCACGGCTAGCCTGATTTCCGGAATACGCATGGCGGGTTTGATGAGTTCCAGCAGATCGTAGCGGATGCCATTAGTTCCCGTTTGAGGCAGTGCTGTTGCTAAAGTAATGAGCTGTGCATCGCTCATTTGTTTATTATCAGCGAGACGGCGCATGACGCGTATGCGGATGTCCGGATCATTTTTAATATCGAGGTAAGGTTGTGCCGCAGCAAAGAGTTGATCGCCCCAGCGGGTGCATTTCTCTGCCAGCGTGAGTGCTTGAGATTGCAGCAGGGTAGGAGAGTTACGATGTTTTTCCAGTGCGGCAACGGCCATATCTTCAGTGATAAGTGGCAGGTTGGCCAGGGTATCCTGGATGGCGACCATTTCGGGTTCACTGAGGTGAGGGGTGGCAGAGAGTTCGATGAAGAAGTCTACCAGTTGCTGGTCCTGGTGAATACTTTCCTGTAGTCTGAATAAGAGGGCAACGCGGGTATCTCTTTCCTTTTCCTGTCTGAAGAACTGAAGGAGGGCATCGAAGAGGACACGTGGTTCCGGAAAGCGGGAGGTGTTCAACGAAGTAAGGAAGAACATAACTTCATCCCGTAATCTTTTGTCTTTGACATCAGGTAATACCTGTAGCAGGGCGGTGATGACTTCTGGTTCGTGCAGGTGGCTTTTGGCCAGCTGTAGTATCTGTGCTTTGATCACTGTTTCTGCGTAAAGGCTACCCAGTACTTGTCTGATCAGTCCCGGTAGGGATTGTTGGGTTTTGTCCATACTATTTTCAATTAAAGATATGCTGGTATAAAAGTGGGCTTACAATGTGCTGATCGCCTCGATCTTGTCCAAGGCAACGACGCATCTTTTGCCATCATGGGTTCTTAACTCTACGGCTTCCGGATACAGGTTACTCACAACACCTTGTAGTGTGGCGTGGGTGATGTAGATACTGATTTGTTGCTGTTCCAGACGGCTGCTTTCAAGTAAGGATATGAATATGGGTGATGGCATGGATGATCCGTTTTAATGAATAAAGAGGCAACGGTAAAATTGTATACGAACATAAACAGGGCCAAAAGTAAGGAAGTTTGATTTTAATACCAACCTTGGTGGCGGGTGGCGGGGGAACTTTCACATTTTGTTAAAAAGCAGACCCTGTAGTTTGCTTGCTTTATCCAGCCATTAGGATTTTATCAAATCTCAACCTGCCGGCCTTGATTTTGAATACGTAGAAGATGGCGTATTCGCCGCTACCGTATTCAGGATCGGATTTTTTATTATAGCTACTGAGTTGCAGCGTTACAGTTTGTTCATCCTTATCGTAGGTAGCTTCCATGCTATAGTATTCTTCCTGATCATCTGTGAATTCGGCTGTTTTGGACGTGCCTTTTTCGTATAGGTCTTTTGTTTTAATTTTCAGGAAGGCGGTAATGAATTGTTTATCGAAGATTTTGTCGAAATATAGGTCGAACGATTTCTCTGTGACGGGGGCTTCCTTTTCTGCGAGGTTAGGTACTCCGACCATGTACCAGAATTCAGCATTGTTGTAAGGAAAGTTAAAGAAGGTTTTAGTTGTTTCTTTATCTCTCTGATAGATAGCGTCTCTAAGGGTACGGACCTGGTCAATCCAGGTGCCTGTGGTGTCGGGAGACGCAATGGCAGTGTGGGCGCACAAGAACAGGCAAATGTATAATAAGGTTCTTTTCATGGCTTAAATTTAAAAATTTATATTTGAATAGTTTTTACCCCGCAACCTAATTTGTTATGATTCCACTGCATCTACAATCTACATACAGTATGTTGACATGTGCTTTTACACATCCGTTGGAACAACATACATACGAAGGCGTGATACGGTTTTTGTATTATGACATGTCTGACGAATGCCTGGCGCAGGTATTGTCTTACATGGTAGATAAAGAGATAGCTATGATCAAGGATGATATAGCCCGATATTATAATGCAGACGAAAGTCAGTATCTTGATGTGAGAGAACAACTCATCAGCTGTGGGTATGATGATTGGTTAAATGAAAATGATTAATACCTTACTACAATATTTGTTGCACCTGCCAGTTGGATTTGTGTGGCTCATTTCTTATTAGAGAATGTGATGATCACCTGTGTGGTATTTATTGGCAGCATTAAAGAGATCGCAGAAGCTTTCGCCTGTGAAAAATGATCTTCACAAAAGAGACGAGTTCGCTGATAGCAGTGATCCCCAATGCATATTTGAAAGTAGACGGATCTACGCCCAGGATGAACACAATCAGGATAACCACGGGTAAGATCATCATACCATATCCTTTCCATCCAATCCACTTTTGGGTAAGAGATACCAGCACACCCCAGATCAGGCTGAAAAAGCCGGCGGCTGCCAGTAAGCCCAGCATAACGAAGCTACCTTTTTCAGGAGCGAAGAAATTATAGAACAAGATGCTCCATAATATGACGAGGAGGATATAGAGCAGGATGTATGGTACGCGTTTCATAGCGACAAAAATATGAGAAAATCTTAATTAATCCGCTTGTTGAGGCAGGAGTTGAGGTTGTTGCAGGAGCAGTTTTTTTCGGGGGAGTTGTTTATGAGTTGATTAATTCGGAACTCATAAAAAAATCAGCCTGTAGAGATTAGCATAGGGGTTACCAGCGTATAATAAAAAGGGAACATCCGACGATGTTCCCTTTTTATTATTCCTGATCTTCTTCATCTTCTGTTTCTTCCAGCTGATCCTTATCACTCCCTCTCTTCAGCTTCACCTTCGGGTTACTTTGTGTTCCAGTTACATTGAACGGGATGCCCAATATCCCTAATGGTGGCAATCCCAGTCTGCCTTTCAGGTTTAGTTTTCCATCAAAACTCACTTGACCTTCAAATCTGGGGCGGAAACCAGCCACACGCATTTTGGTCTTCTCTATCGTAATGATATTATTATTGATTTTGGATTTGATATTGATTTTTGACAAATCCGGGTCTCGTACGTCATCCTTTCCGGTGGCGCTACTTACGGCATTGAATAACCGGAATCCCTTCATTTTTACTTTCTTCACAGACAGTACGCCTTCTCCTTTCAGAGAAGGATAGACTGGCTGCATATTCTCATCCAGTCTTCCGCTTAGGTGGTATTCAAGTCCTACGATACCACTGGCACTACTTGCGGAGGTGGCCATGTCATGGAATAATTTGATTTCATTGTAGGCGCGCTTTATATCAAATTCAGCAGCGGAGATATGGTAATCGAAAGTGGCCTTTCGGGTATTGATACTGGTATACTTTGCATCCATCTCCACCGGCGCTCCGATTATAGTAAAGCCGGTTTGGTTCAGCTGGAGGTAGTTGCTGTCAATTACCAGCTGGCCATGGAAATCGTTGATTTTAATACCGTTAAAATATATCCTTGCTGCATTGGCATTCAGGGTAAGCGACAGGTTGGCGGGTACCATGACCACACCGGAAGAGGAAGAAGTGTTGGTGGTTGTAGAAGTGATACCTGTGGTGTTGGTGGATGTTGAATGACCTCCATATACCATCAGTTCATCTACCAGTATATAATCGCTTTTAAAATTAAACTGCCCATGCAAAACCTGATCTTTTTGCGTAGCATACCCGATCACATTGGTCAAATAGCCATCCAGGCGGATAGTAGATTTACCATAACGGGCATTGAACTGATCGAACCACATCTTATCCTGGTCAAAACGGAATACACCGTTAGCAATATAAAATGGGAGTGGGAATAATTCAGAGGTAAGAGTGATATCTTTTACAACCAGGCTTCCTTTGTTGTATAATTTGTTGTAACGTCCTGCCATTGCATCGCTATGTGTACCACGTAATGACAGGTTGGTTTTGATCAGACCTTTCACATCATACCCTTGCTGTGCAAACACTTTGTAGATCTTACCAAGGTCAATATTCCCATTGGAGGTGATATTATAACGCAGGTTATCAAAGTTGTTCAGATCCGCTTTCAACACAAATGGCTGTCCCTCAAATTCAAATGATATCGGTTTGATATTTACATTTAGTGATTTGAAAGTACCTGTAGTGTTGGTAATAGTGGCATCAATATTTATTTTTTCCAAAGGATTGGGGTAGTATTTCGTCTGCACAACGCCATTGTTCATAGTGAGCGTGGCGATGGTGACAGGGAACAATCTTTTTACTGGTACGTAACTGCCTTTTGTGACAATGTTGATATGCAGGTCTCCGGCCATAGATAGGCTATCCAATGGGTAGAACTGCTTCACCTCGTCCAGGTGAAGTATCCCTTCCAGACTGGCATCCACGAGTGGACTGCTGGCATTGCTGACCTGGAAATAGCCTTTGATATAGTTACTCAGCACATTTGCATTGATGTTTTTAACGGCAAGCATGGCATGTGCATAGTTGCTGTCGGGGCAGGAAGCCTGGATGTCAAAATTGATATTGTCAACAGCTTTTGGTAAAGAAGCGAATTTGAAATACCCGTTATGGAAGGAAGACTGGAAGCTGAATGCCGGAATGCTGCTGATGACGGTATCGGCTTGTTTCCGCAGTCCTCGGTATACAATGGACTTTGCATATTTTCCATCAGCCAGCAGGTGGGCCTGTAGTCTGCCTTTCATGGCAAATGAGTCCAGTCCTACGGCTTTACTCCATTTTTCCAGGTCTATATCTGTATTCAGTTTAACATGAACTTCCGGCGTTTTGATACCTTTCAGTTTCATGATCGCGCTAAAGTAATCCTTGTCTATATTGAAGAAAATAGAGTCGATATTCACAACCAGGCTATCGGTATTCAGTTGTCGTAATTGTGACTGGAAGTTGAGGAACAGGTTTTTTACAGGGGCGGGTGCTTTTGCATTGGAGATGGTACCATTTCTGATCTGCATATTAAATGTGAGGTCAGGCATGGTGTTGGTTGCTGCTATGTATTGACCGGTCAGGGTGGCATTTACATCAGCGGTTCCCGCTACATGTGTATGTTCCAGCCAGGAGGTGTATTCATGTGGCAGGGCACTAAAAATGGCGCCCAGGCTGGATTCTTTTGAATTGAGTTTGAAATCCATCGCATATCCATTCTTTAAAAATCCGAATTTCCCATTTAATTGTACAGGGAGTTCATTGATTTTCAGGTCATTCTTTTCAAAGATCAGATCCAGTGAATTGGTATTGATTTTTGTAATCAGCTCTCCATCCAGCTTTTTATTCTGGATATAGGGTGTATTGCCATAGCTCAGATCGAAAGAGGAGGCACGAAGGCGGGAATACAGATCAAACTGGGCTTTGCTGAGATCTCCTTTACCCAGGTAATCCACATTCTGGGCCTTTACATAAAGCGGGAGTGACTGATCGTTGTAAATGATATTGCAGTGTTCCAGCTGAATCCGGGCTATTTTCAGAGAGGCGCTACCGCTATCTGTTTTAGTGTTATTAGTAGATGGTGCTGATTGGTAGACGTTATAGTTTGGATGGCCGGCAGCATCTACCAGCACGTGAATATTTCCTTTCGTGAGGTAGATTTCATCGATGCTGATGGCGTTTGAGAAAATGCTGGCGAGGTTTACACCGAGGGCTACTTCATCAGCGGCGATCAGTGTGTCTTTTTGGAAAGGCGCCGCGCCTTTCAGACTAAAATCATAGAGGGTTAACGTGAGGGAAGGGAAGTGGTTGAAAAAGGAAAGTCTTGCCTTTGAGAAGTTGAGATCACCAGTAATACTGTTATTGGTCCATGTCTTGATCTTGTTGGATACAGTCGATGGAAAGAGGACGGGGAGGAGGAATAGCAGTAATAAAAGTGATACAATAGAAATGCCGGCAATCTTCAATGTTCGTAGTGCTGTTCTTTTGATTTGGACGTAGCTCATAAAAGCCCCCGGGTATTTTTTTAAACCCGGTGTAAAGGTAAGTAGTTTTTCATGAGCTCGATTAGAATGGGTTAAGAGTGAGGTAGTTATAGAGATTATTTTGAATATGTATGGTTGAGTATTGATGTATTGGTGGAATTAATTATTCATTTCATCGGCAGTTAGAATGTGTTGTGTAAATAAATTGGGAAAGCAAAAAGAAGGCGCCTTAGTAAGTCGCCGTTCTTTTTCAGCGTGTTGTACTTACCTGGTATTGCATGATCCATTATTACAGCTATCACAGCAGGTAGTATTGACCAGTGCCTGAATGATGATCATGGTACCAAATATGGCAATGATCAGGAGTTGCATCTGTATAGCCACACCGATTAAAATTATGCCGGCAATCAGTCTTATTATCCTGAAAAAGCTCCAGTTTTTAATTATTTTGTTCATAAGTTCTTTCGCGATTTGGTTGTAAAAATCCGATAGGAAAAAGAGAATGACTGTAACTATTGTTACATATTTAGTTTTAGATTAAAAATATCATGGTACAATTGGGTATAGACAGACTACTACTTACTGCATGGGACTGGAAAGCCAGGCGGATAGGTTTCGTAACGAACAATGCGGCTGTTACCTCAAACTATGAAGCTTCCAGGAAAGCCTTAATAAGGAATGGATTTAATGTTGTCAGGTTATTTTCTCCGGAGCACGGATTGGATACTACCGGGCCGGATGGTCACTTTATGGGAAATACGATGGATACTCTGACAGGTTTGCCGGTAGTGAGCTTATATGGTGACAAGTTGGCCCCGGATCAGAAGGACTTTGAAGATCTGGATGTAATCCTGATTGACCTGCCTGATATTGGTAGTCGTTTTTATACTTATTTATGGACTTTGACTTATGTGCTGGAGGCAGGAGCGCTCTATGGAAAAAAATTGATTGTATTAGACAGGCCTAATCCAATTTCTGGAAATCTCCTGCTTGCCGAAGGTCCGATGCTTGATGAAGTAAATGCTGCCAGTTTTATTGGCAGGTGGGCGATCCCCGTTCGTCATAGCTGTACAATAGGTGAGCTGTCGTATTATTTTAACATCGAAAGAAAAATTGGGTGTGACCTCCAGGTTGTTACATGTACTGGGTGGAGGCGTCATATGTTTCATCCTGATTGGAGCGAATCATTTGTACCTGCTTCTCCTGCTATTAATACTTTTGAGACTGCCTTGCTTTATCCCTGTCTTTGCTTCCTGGAAGCGACAAATATCAGTGAGGGTAGAGGTACCGCTGTGCCTTTTAGGGTAGCAGGTGCTCCATGGATAAATGCAGGAGAGCTGGCGGACATATTTAATGATAATATTAGAACAGCTGTTGTGGCCCGTGAAGTTGATTTCGTGCCGGAAGTGGGTAGATATGCAGGTAATAGTTGTAAAGGTATAATGTTGCATGTGACAGACAGATACCAGTTTCATGCAGTAAAAACCGGGTTACTATTGATTAAGCTGATCATGGATACTTATAAAGGGAGGTTTGAATGGGCGCCATACAAAACCCTTGTGAATGGAAAGGGGGAAAACCATTTGACATTATTATTGGGTCAACAAAATGCAGAAGATTTTTTCAAATTGCCTTTTGAGGGTTTTAAGGAGGAGTTGGATGATTATGTTAGCAATGGGAATTGGAGAGAATTGGTAGAGCCCGTTTTAATTTATGAAGATTAACAAACGTACTGTCAGGCATTGATAAAGAATTAGCGGACCCTTCTCCCGTTTCTTTAAGAAGTATGAAGGGATAAGTCCTGAAAAATTCAAGAAAATGAAACATCCCCATGAAGATTTTATAGCCCAACCCCTGCCCGGAGGTCGATATTTTTTAATAATAAGTAAAAAGGTACATCATTGAGGTAAATAGGATAACTGCCGGCTTCTTAGGGTATCTAATTTTGTTCCTGAAATAACACATATATAGGAACATGAACACAAATGCGCATTCTGATATCGAAAAAAACTTCAAACCCAGAGGTACCATCGCTTTCATAATTTTATTGTTGCTTCTTACTGTTTTAGTATGGTTCAGCGTGTATAATCTTCAGCTGGAGAGACATTGAGTTAATAATTATTATTATGAATAAGTATGAAATAAAAGTCATTTTACTGAGTAGTTCGGTAATGGCAATATTCTTTTTTGCTCTCCTTTATAATGTATTCGCCAGGAAAATAGATGTCCCTACCTGTATTCCCTACCAGGCATCCTTTCAGCAGTCAGTGGTTAAGCAGGTTGATAATACACATTATGAAGTATATGTTATTGCAAAAATGTGGGCCTTTGATCCCGCGGAAATTACTATACCAGTGGGTAGTACAGTTGATTTTTACCTGACCTCTGCTGATGTGGTACATGGATTCAATATTGAACGAAAAGGAGTCAACCTGATGGCTGTACCGGGTGCCGTTAATAAGGTAACTGTAAAATTTACAGACTATGGAACTTATAGAATTGTATGTCATGAATATTGTGGTGCGGGGCATCATAATATGATGGCCCGGGTATTAGTTACTTATTTAAAGAGATAAAGAATGAACATATCAGCATCATATAGAAGAACAATTCTTACCGGTCTTTTTATGCCTATGACACTCTTTATATTGGGTGCTTATAATGGTGTAATGCAAACACTTTACAGAGCAGGCGTTATTCATAAAGCAGCGGTTGCAGGTATTAATTATTATCAGGGGCTTACTATGCATGGTGTTATTAATGCTATTGTTCTCACCACATTTTTTGCTGTGGTTTTTGGACATGTAACCATGAGTCATTACCTGAAGAAGGAGCCTCCTGGATGGTCTTACCGCATATCGATGATATTGATGGTCATTGGTACCTTAATAGACGCTGTATTAATGATAATGGGTAAGGCGCAGGCACTTTATACATTTTATGCGCCGCTTAAAAATTCACCTTTGTTTTATCTGGGTACATCTTTATTGATTGTGGGTAGCTGGGTTGCATTCTTTGGCTGGATTAAAATGTATATCGATTGGAAGAAGGAACATCCTGACGGGAAAATGCCCATTGCCGTTTTAGGAACGTTTGTGAATTTTACAATGTGGGTTATCAGTAGCATCCCGGTGGCATATGAATCATTGGTATTGTTAATGCCCTGGTCGGCCGGCTGGACAGAAGATATTAATGTGCCGCTTACCCGCATGCTGTTCTGGATGTTTGGACATCCTTTGGTTTACTTTTGGTTATTGCCTGCATATATAGCATTTTATACCATTCTGCCCAAAATAAGCGGGGGAAAATTATACTCCGGAAATGCGGCACGGTTAGCCTTTCTGTTATTTCTTATATTATCTACTCCGGTAGGAGTACACCATCAGTTTAGTGAACCGGTAATGGGGCAGGGAACCAAACTATGGGTAAGCATACTAACTTATGCGGTGTCTATCCCCAGCTTTATGACTGCATTTACTGTTGGTGCTTCTTTAGAGTTGGCAGGAAGAAACCGGGGGGCCAGGGGGTTGTTTGATTGGATGGCAAAATTACCCTGGTTCCGCTCTGGAAATTACCTGTTCGGATATTTCCTTTGTGGGTTGATATTATTCATTTTTGGAGGACTGTCAGGAATTATCAATGCGTCCTATTCTCTCAACCAAATGGTGCATAATACTGGTTGGGTACCCGGACATTTTCATATGACAGTGGCCGGACCAGTACTACTGGTAATATTAGGCATGAGCATTTATATGTATAATACGGTATCCGGAAAACCCGTGAAATTTTTAAGAATGGTGACCATTGTTCCATACATCTGGATGATTGGTGTGGCATTACTCTCACATGGATTAATGGCAGGAGGATTGATGGGGGAGCCCAGAAGAACTAATATGGGAATGTCTTATACTAATCCTGAAAGCAATCTGTTTAATTCACATTGGATACCTACAGCAACAATTACTATGTTCGGTGGGATCCTGATGGGAGTTGCAGCATTGATTTATTTTGTCAGTTTTTTTGCTACTGCATTTGGGAAAAGAACAGGACAACCAGCAATTTCGCTACCGGAATCGGAAGAATTGCATGAAGAAAAACCGATTCCACTATTACACAACATGAAACCCTGGATTATAGCCAGTATAATAATGGTAATACTCACTTACATTCCTTCTTTAATGAATGTATTCAAATACAGCAGGCCTGTTCCCAACAAATTTAATGCAGAAAATCCTGTAAATGAAAGCGGTAGTGATTATAAGTATGCTCAACCTGTGATAAATGAAAAAGCTAAGTAAAAGAGCATGGGCCCTTTTTTTCGGTATTGCATTTATATTGCCGGCAATGACTTATGGTGCATTATACTGGTACAATCATCGTATTGCAGGCTTGCCCTATTACGGGGAAAATTACAGAATGGAAACCGATCGCCCATACTATACAGTTCCCGATTTCTCATTTGTAAATCAGGACGGCCATTTGATTGACAATAATTTTATAAAAGATAAAATATGGGTGGCTCATTATTTTTTTACCACCTGTACTACTATCTGCCCCAAAATGATGAATGGGATGTCTGATGTGCAGAAAGCATTTGTTGATAATGATGATGTGCGTCTTGTATCTTTTACTGTAGATCCGGAACAGGATAGCCCTGCTGTTTTAAAACAATATGCTCAATTCCGGAACATACAAAGCAAGCAGTGGGGATTATTAACCGGTGATAAGAAAATGCTATATCAATATGCCCGTAGAGGATTGTTTATTGTGGCTACAGACGGTGATGGAGGAGACGGAGATTTTATTCATAGTGAAAAATTGGTGTTGATAGACCGGTTAGGGCATATACGGGGATATTATGATGGAACCGAAAAATATGACATTCAACTATTGATTAACGATATCAGGCGTTTGCTTGGAGATAAGTAGAATTATGAAGAAAAGAATTTTTAAAGGATACTTTGCATCAGGTTTTATTGTGATTTTATTGCTGTTTATGTTTAGCAATGTTGATGCACAGCCAGATGCCACACATGGGAAACAGTTATTTACTAATCGTTGTGCCGCTTGTCATGCTATAGCAAAAGATGTAACCGGACCAGCGTTAAAAGATGTTGACAAAAGACATACAGAAGATTGGATTATAAAGTTTGTACAAGGGTCGCAATCTGTTATCAAATCAGGAGATCCCGTTGCTGTCCAATTGTTTGAAAAGTTCAATAATACTATCATGCCCAATCATCCGGATTTGAGTAATGATGACATCAAAAGTATTATTGCCTATATTAAAGATGAAAGTACAAGACTTGCGGCTTTACCGGCAGTACCCGCTGTATTGGACGATGATAAGCCGTATGCAGGGAAAAGTAGTGTTTTGCATCAGTTAGTTTACTTAGATATTCCAGGTGAGCACCGGCCATTAAACCTTCAGTCTCCATTCTTTTTATTATCGCTTGCCGGCATAATAATAGCCCTGGTTTTATGCTTCTGGGTAATTGTTAAAACTTATGATATTCTTGACAGGTATCAACAATCAAAAGAATAGAAGTTTCAGGCACATATCGTCCGGTAAAATCTGAAAAATAAATGCTTTGCCCAATTATAAGGCTTTTTATCAACATTTTAATTTATATTAATTGCCTGTCATAACGTCTGCGTAACAAATGTTACCGTTTTACTTATTTGCTGCCAGTACTTTTGTAGCAAATAGGAAGTTAATGAATGCTACAAAGTACATTATAAAATTGAGCCTGTTCCTGTTGATGGGAACAAATGGCTTGCTCTCAGTTGCATTTGCGCAGGAAAATACCCGGAATATAAGTCTCACGGAGGCAATCTCAACAGCCCTGTTGAATAGCAAAGATATTCATCTGGCACTGCTGGATGAACGTATTGCAGCTTCTGACTATAAGCAAACACAAGCGATCTTTCTTCCACAGGTGGATGTTTCTTATACTGCTATGAGCACGAACAATCCACTGAATGCCTTTGGCTTCAAGCTACAGCAAAGGACGATAACACAAGGAGATTTTAACCCGGCCACATTGAATCATCCATCTGCTACACCGGATTATATGGCCAAACTGGAATTACAGCAGCCATTGTTGAATATGGATATGCTGTATCAACGCCGGGGGGCCGAAAAGAAAACAGAGGTTTATCAATATAAAACACAACGAACAAAGGAGTATTTAACTTTCGAAGTGCAAAAAGCTTACCTGCAGTTACAATTGACTTATACAGCTGTTAAAGTATTGGAAGAGGCTTTGCAGACAACCAATGATATTTATACTTATACCAAAAATCATTTTGATCAGGGGCTGATTCAAAAATCAGATGTATTAAATGCGCAGGTACAGGTGGCAACAATAACAAGTAATCTTACCAAAGCAAACAGTAATATCCGTAACGCATCTGACCATCTCAGTTTATTGATGGGTGAAAAAACCGGCACCATATACAAAATCACGGATGGCATTACAGCGGCTCCGCAAATTCCTGATGCCGTGCGGGATGTTACTTTTTCAAGAGCAGATTTTATGGCTATGCAAAAAGCGGTAGAAGCATCTGACCTGGTGATCAGGTCCACACAGATGAAATACCTGCCCAGATTGAATGCATTTGGAAACTTTCAATACAATGATAATAGTATGGTAGGTTTTGGTGCGAATTCCTATCTCGTTGGTGTGCAATTGTCATGGAATATTTTTAATGGTAACCGTACTAAGAACACGATCACTACCCAAAAGCTGGAACGTGATAGGTTAGTTACACAATTAGAAGAAAAAAAGAATCAAAGCCAGTTGGAATTGGATAAAGCTTATCGCGATCTGGCTGATGCCCGGTCAGAAACCGGAAGGGGGGAAGTATCCGTTGAGCAGGCGGCGGAAGCGTTACGCATTATACAGAACCGGTATGAGCAGGGGCTGGTGAACACGACAGACGTATTGTTGGCTCAAATGCAACTTTCGCAACAAAAATTATTGCTGGCACAGGCACAGTTCTCTGCTAATGTGACCCTGGCTTACCTGCAATTTTTAACCACAAGCACTAATAAATAAATTTTCATAAATGAACAGCGTTTACATCTCAAAAACAATAGCACTTATATGCGCCGGTTTTGGATTATTATCCTTAACCTCATGTTCTTCACATGAGAATACGGATAATAAAACAAGCACAGATAGCGCAATAGTCGTAACGGTCGCCACTCCTTCATCGACAGGACAATCGGGGTTAAATATAAGTGGTCAGATTGAAGCGGGTGAAACAGCAGGTATCAGCACGAGGGTGATGGGCTACATTACTATGATAAATGTAAAAGTGGGGGATAAGGTGAGTAAGGGACAATTGCTGGTTACTATCAGCAATCAGGATATACTGGCAAAAAGGGCGCAGACGGATGCAATGATCATTGAAGCAGATGCTGCCTATAAAAATGCGCAAAAGGATTTTGAGCGCTTTACTAATCTATACAGGCAGCAAAGTGCTTCCGCAAAGGAACTTGAAAATATCAGCCTGCAGTATACATCTGCGAAATCCCGGCTGGAAAGTGCGAAACAGATGCGTAATGAAGTAAACGCAAGCCTGAGTTATACCCGTTTAATCGCACCTTTTAGTGGTGTGGTTACTCAAAAGCTGGCTGACGTAGCCAACATGGCCAATCCTGGTATGCCGATATTAACGCTGGAACAGAGTGGCAGTTACCAGGTAAGTGCTGCTGTTCCTGAAAATGCCATCAGCCGGATCCGTCAGGGATCAGCCGCAATCATTAGTGTCAGTGCAGTGAATAAAACCATCAATGGAAAGATTTCCCAGATCAGTCAGTCCTCACAATTTTCAGGTGGGCAGTACATCATCAAAGTGCAAATTCCTGATCATGAAAAAGAGGGTTTGTATGCAGGCATGTATGCCAATGTATCTATTCCTGTGGCAGCAACCAGTGAGATAAAGAATGATCAGGTGATGGTACCGCTTTCCTGTATTGAGCGTAAAGATGCATTAACCGGGTTATATACAGTGGGTAATAACAGCACTGCTCTATTACGCTGGGTAAGGTTGGGAAAAGCAAATGGGAATCTGGTGGAAGTGCTGAGTGGATTAGCTGCAAACGAACAGTTTATTGTTAATGCTGAAGGCCGGTTATTTAACGGTGCTGCTGTTCAGATAAAAAAATAATAACGATGAAAAACGGATTCTCAGGGAATATAGCAAAGGCTTTTATACAGTCGAAATTAACGATACTGCTGATGATCGCCTTTTTGTTAATTGGCGGCTACAGTACTTTTTTAATTCCTCGTGAAGAAGAGCCACAGATACAGGTACCAATGGCCGATATCTTTATTGGTTATCCTGGAGCATCACCCAAAGATGTGGAAACGAAAGTGGCTATCCCGGTGGAAAAAATGGTCTCCAACATTAAAGGAGTGGAATATGTGTATTCCACTTCCATGCAGGGACAAGCGATGTTGGTAGTACAGTTTAATGTAGGGGAAGATGTGGAGCGCTCATTGGTGAAATTATACAGTGAGCTTATGAAAAATATGGATAGGATGCCACAGGGGGTTACGCTGCCTCTGATTAAAACCAGGGCAATAGATGATGTGCCGGTATTAGGTGTAACCCTATGGAGTGATAAATATGATGATTACCAGTTGAAACAGATAGGACAGGAGCTGGCGAATGAGGTGAAAAAGATAAATGACGTTTCGGATGTCAATATTATTGGTGGGCGAAACAGCGAGGTAAAAGTTTTGCTGGATAAGAATAGAATGGCAGAAAACCATGTAGACTTTTTATCTGTCAGCAAACAGGTGCAGGCAGGTAATGTGCAGTTGGCAGGTGGCACGTTGCTTCTAAAGGATACGGCGTTTTCAGTTGAAACAGGAAATTTTCTGACTTCTTCAGATGACGTGGGTAATCTGGTAGTGGGTATTAATCAACAGCACCCCGTATATCTAAAGCAGATTGCAACAGTGGTAGAAGATGCAGAAACGCCCAGGCAGTATGTATTGTTTGGTTATGGGAGAGCAGATGCTGCAAATGCGCATACTTTCAAATCCAATTACCCGGCTGTCACGCTTTCCATTGCCAAGAAAAAGGGTGCAGATGCCATGCAATTATCAGAACAGATCCTGAACAAGGTGAAACATCTGGAGAAGAGGCTGCTTCCTGCTGATGTACATTTAACTGTTACCCGCAACTACGGGGAAAGTGCGTCGGATAAAGTAGGCGAATTGCTGTTCCACTTGTTTATCGCTATTGTAGTGGTTACTGTGTTTGTGATGCTGGCGATGGGATGGCGTGGTGGTCTGGTCGTGTTTTTGTCAGTACCTGTCACCTTTGCGCTTACCTTGTTCGCCTACTATTTTATGCACTATACGCTTAACAGGATCACCTTGTTCGCTTTAGTGTTTATAACAGGTATTGTGGTGGATGATTCTATCATTATAGCAGAGAACATGCACCGTCACTTTAAAATGAAAAAGTTACCACCATTACAGGCCGCCATTTATGCCATTAATGAGGTGGGCAACCCAACGATACTGGCTACTTTTACGGTGATTGCAGCAGTACTGCCAATGGCTTTTGTATCCGGTATGATGGGACCATATATGAGTCCCATGCCTATAGGCGCCTCTATTGCTATGATACTATCACTGATCGTTGCACTTACATTAACACCTTATCTGGGATATATTTTCCTGCGTGAGAAAGAAAAACATGGTGTGGTGCACGAAGGTAGCAATGCACCATTACTGGAATCAACCCGTATCTATAAAATATATCGTTCCTTTATTAATCCTTTACTGGAAACCCGCTGGAAACGCTGGACGTTCATACTAAGTATAGTGGTGATCCTGTTCGCTTCACTGTCTATGTTTTATACTAAAGCCGTAGCGGTAAAAATGCTGCCTTTTGATAATAAGAACGAGTTCCAGGTAGTGATAGATATGCCGGAAGGTACGACCCTTGAAAAAACGCAGGCTGTAGCGAAAGATATTGCCAGCTATATTGCACACCAGCCTATGGTTAAAAATTATCAGACCTATATAGGGACTTCAGCCCCAATCAGTTTTAATGGACTGGTAAGGCACTACGATTTACGCCGTGGTGATAATGTGGCTGATATACAGATTAACCTGGTAGATAAAAAGAACAGGAGTATCCAGAGTCATGATATTGCTAAAGAAATGCGTGGAGCCGTACAATCTATCGCCAGGAAATATAATGCCAATGTGAAGGTGGTGGAAGTGCCACCAGGACCTCCGGTATTATCAACTTTAGTTGCAGAAATTTATGGGCCTGATTATAATGAGCAGATCAGAATCGCCGGCGAGGTGAAAAAAATACTTGGCACCACCAATGATGTGGTAGATGTGGACTGGATGACAGAAGCAGACCAGCAGGAGTATCATTTAGAAGTTGATAAAGAAAAGGCAATGCGTTATGGCATAGCTACCGGGCAGGTTGCCGCAACAGTTAATGCTGCATTGTCTGGCATGTCTGCAGGAAGTATATCTCAGCCGGCGGCATTTGTTCAAACAGGCATAAAGCTGCAATTGAGTGATCCTGATAAGAGCAATATAGACGATATACTTAACCTGAAAGTTATAGGCATGCAGGGCAATGCCGTACCGATAAGGGACCTCGTAAATGTTACACGTCAATTAAAACCCAAAAGTATTTACCGCAAAAATCAGAAGGAAGTAGTGTATGTGCTGGCAGATATGGCGGGGGATTTAGAGAGCCCATCTTATGCCATATCAGATGTATCAGATCATTTAAAAAGCATCAGGTTGCCTAAGGGATTTTCTCTAAAAGAGGAATATACTCATCAGCCGGAACTGGAAGATAACTACAGCCTGAAATGGGATGGAGAGTGGCAGATCACTTTTGAAGTTTTTCGTGATTTGGGTATTGCTTTCGCTGTGGTGATCATCATGATCTATATTTTGATCGTTGGATGGTTTCAGAATTTTACTGTACCCTTAGTGATGCTTGCTGCTATCCCGTTGTCATTAATTGGGATTGTATTGGGGCATTGGATGATGCATGCGTATTTCACCGCCACCTCTATGATCGGTTTTATTGCATTGGCGGGTGTCATGGTGCGAAATTCCATACTACTTATTGACTTCGTAAATATCCGGCTGAAAGAAGGGATCCCTTTAAAGCGGGCAATTATTGAAGCCGGTGCTGTACGTACCACTCCGATCCTATTGACGGCAGGAGCGGTGGCGTTGGGAGCGGTCATCATTTTGTTTGACCCGATCTTCCAGGGACTAGCCATATCGTTAATGGGCGGGACAATTACGTCTACTTTCCTGACATTAATCGTAGTGCCATTATTATACTTTAAGATGATGCGTAAAAAGAACTTAAAATCTGAATGATGAAATTATTTGTAGTAACCTCTTTGAAAGAGTACCTGGGAGATATATCCAAAATATTTAATCAGGCCAATATTCATGTTTTCAGCACTGTTGATATTGTTGGTCATAAACAGGGTAAACCCTCTAATCTTCTGGATGACTGGTTTGCCAGTGGTACAGAAGATATTGATTCGATGATGATCTTCTCTTTTACGAGCGAAGCGGGAGCCGATCATGGAATGAAACTGATCGTCGATTATAATAAAAATCTTAAAGAAAACTTTCCGGTTAGAGCATTCGTTTTGCCCGTTGAAAGATCTGTTTAATTATACAATTATTAAAAAATGATAGAAAGAATAGTCCGTGTAGTTGCCGGCACGTTTTTCCTGACAAGTATAACATTAGCTTATACTTTAAATACCAACTGGCTATGGTTAGGTGTTTTTGTAGGCCTCAACTTGTTACAATCTGCATTCACCGGATTTTGCCCGCTGGAGAAGCTTTTAAAAGCTTTGGGTGTCAAAAACCAATAATAGTAGAATGTAACGGGTATAACAAAAGTGTTTTCATATAAACTGGTTTTATGGATTTTTTCAAACAATTATTTAGTGGTTTTCCAGCAATTGATCTGGGGAAAATTATTAAGGATGGTGCGTTTTTAGTGGACGTACGTACTGCTGCAGAATTTGCCAATGGGCATGTGAAGGGTTCGGTAAATATACCCCTGGATCAGATAGCTTCGCAGCTTTCCAGATTTAAGGATAAAAAAAGCATCGTTGTATTTTGTCAAAGCGGTGGCAGAAGCAGTCAGGCTAAGTCTATCCTGGAAAAGAATGGGTTTAGCCAGGTGATCAATGGCGGGAGCTGGAATAATGTTGCAAAATATTGCCAGGCATAATAAGCACAATAGAAAAGTTCAGCAGATGCACTATTCAGAGAATTCAATGTTCCGGATTAACGCATTTCTGTTAACTTTAGGGGTATGAATGAGTCAGCCCGTTTAGATTTTGTACTTGAACCTGCCTTAATGGAAGAGATTAAGGAGTTCGGTGAAATGCGATCATTTAAAGATGGAGATATTATCATAGATTATGGTAAATATATCCGTATGATGCCACTGGTTGTCAAAGGCTCCTTAAAGGTCCTTAAAAGGAACGATAACGGCAATGAAATACTATTGTACTATCTGTCCAGTAGTGAGACTTGCTCAATGGCTTATAGCTGTTGCCTTGAAGAGAAGAAGAGTGAAGTTAAAGCTATTGCTGAAGGCGATCTGGAGATCATTGCGATCCCGCATAATAAACTGGATGAATGGCTTTGCAAATATCCAAGCTGGAAAAATTACATTTTGCGGAGCTTTAACGAACGGTTTTCCGAACTCTTAAAATCTATTGAAAGCATTGCATTCCTTAAGCTTGATGAACGGCTGATTGCTTACCTGAAAGAAAAGAAGCGGCTCTCTGGCTCAAACGTTATCAAAGCTTCCCATTACCAGATAGCCGATGAGCTTGCCACGTCCAGAGTGGTAGTATCCCGGCTACTTAAACTACTGGAAAATGATGGTAAGGTATTATTGTACCGTAATGAAATAAAATTATTACAGGAGTTTAGCTGAGTATTACCGGATTTTCGATTTTATAGCATCATCCAATGCGTTTCTTTACATAGCAGGTTCCCGCGTCACAGCAGGTAGTATTGATCATTGCCTGGACAATGATCATAGATCCCAGGTTGAAGGGCCTTTCGAAACCACCCTTGGCCTTGGTTATTTGACATTGGCTTTGATTCTTTATGGTATGTAAGCAAATTGCAGGAATTCGTTGGATTTCGTCTTGAATAACCCGCTTCAACAGATTTACGGCAGGTAATGATAAAGCATTTTCCGCGGAAAAATTGCTTCTACCTGCATATCAATCTTACGAAGATAATCGGCTCCATATGTTCCATTCTCCAATCCATTCTTCAATGTTTCCGGCACATAATCCTCGAGAACAGTACAACGGGAGGCAATAATTGCGGCTATTGCACACACTGTATCTGTATCCGAATTCTCTATTTGGTTTACCACATTTAAAAATACGTCTGCCATCGTTTTTGCATTCTTCAATGCAGAGAGGGCTTGTGTCACTATCATCATTGCATTTCCGGGATCATTTTCAATACCATTTTGTTCCCATCCTTCGCCTAACTGCACAGTTAAAAACGCTTCCAATTGCTGGCGAGTACCTCCGTAATGCAAAAAATGCACAGACAGCGCTACTGCCAATGCAGATGTAGTCCCAGCGAGGTTATTATGGGTAATACGGCCCTGTAGCAGTGTCAGTCGTTTCATTTCTTCAATATCTTCAATCACTCCAAAAACACCTGCGCGCATCGCTGCACCGCTGGTAGTTCTGCTGGAAGGTGCAAGCTGACTCACAAACTCTGCCGAAGTTTCGCACTCTGCTAATAGTTTTTGCATGTGTCTTGAATATCCTACGTGAGGATCACGTTTGAATGTATGTAGCCAGGCGCTTACAAATTCCTCTGCTGTAATATCAAAAGATTGCTTTGCGAGTAGCAGTTCCATATTTGCCAGTGACATCTGTGTATCATCTGTATAATCGCCCTTTTTATAAGCTGTTAGTTTAGGATGCTCCGCATGTACAAGGTCAGATAGGTCGGCATTGGTAGCGTGGGGCAGGTATTCATATTTCATGCCATAGCTGTCGCCCAGCGCCATGGTATAGAGAAAGGATGCATGCATGTAGTCGGATGATATTTCCCATTTACATGGAAAGGGTTTATTACTCTCCAAAAGTAAAATATTTTCAGGTATCCAAAATGATTTTAAATGGTGGTGCCGAAAGATTGATTTCGCTGGTTTTTGGTACTGAAATAATGGAGGGCGCCTTTGGGAAAATGGATTTGCATGTTCAAAACTGAATAAGAAAGAAGCCGTCTTATAAATAAATGAGACGGTTTCTTTCTTATGACAGGGAAGGAGACAGATGTCGAACTATTACATGCAGGATTTTAATTTGATACGATCATTATTGAATTATTATTTAATTGATATTTAATTTTTTGTGAGGTTTTTTGTTTTCTTCCTATATTGCATGGATGTTTGGGCTTGATAATTACCAATATCCCACGAAGGACAGAAAATTCCATAATTTTCTGTAGTTCTATTCTTCGAATATAACCGTAACCGCCACTTGCATTACAGATCAATTTTGCGGCATGTTCGCAACGACCCACATTCATAGGCGCTTTTAATATAATAATGTCGCGTCCGTCAGGGTCAATCGCATTCACTGGATTGTTTGCTACATAACTATAAGATGATACCCCATAGTATTTGGCAGCGTGCGGATCCTTATTCATCCATCTTGCTATAGTAGGATCATACATACGTGCTCCAAAATCATATGATTTCAATCCCGTACCATCTGCAAATTCCTCACTTTATTACGCAAATCTAATGCGTGCTCCTCCATTACCTTCAATAAAATTTTTGTTAACTAAAATTATTCAAAATGGTTTTTGCAACTTTCGCTGTTTTAAGCGTAACTCCTGGCGCGACGACAGGTGAGCAAGCCTCTCTTTTGGGTTATCATAATTCTGGTGATGATGGAGGCGGTGAATTTTATTGGGATAGCAGCTCCACAGAAACTGCCAATGGAGGCACTATTATAGCTGTAACCGGCGTAAGTACAGGTAGGTGGAAAAGGGTTATTACTGGACCGTTAAATGTTCGTTGGTTTGGTGCTTGGGGATATACAGATACCAATAATCCCCAGGATGACACAGTTGCGATTTCGAATACCATCAATGCAGTTCCTGTAAGTGAAACAGGCTCAATTATGTTTCCTACTGGTACGTATTATATTTCTGCAATAGAACTAGGCAACAGGTTAATAACAATCGATGGACAAGGTTCTTCACTGGTATGTATTGGGAATGCTGATGCAGCCATTAACATTATAAATACAGTAGATATTCATGATTTGAATATTTCTAAAAAGAATGCATCGGTTACGACAGCAACTGTCTTCAGAATTTCAGGTATTCGTCATAAGTTTCGTAACATACAGACGGGCAGCACCTTTGCTATTGTATTTGATTGTTACGATATGAAGGAAAGTCACTTTAATATGATTCGTGTGGATAATGATATTACAGGATATACTGGTAATATTTTCAGTTTTTCCTATTGTGTAAATAATACCATTTCACAATCAATGTTAGGTTATTGCGACAATGCATTTTATTTTTCCTCCACTCCTCATCCTACAGCGGGTTATAAGTCTGAAGGTATTCTGATTACTGAATGTATCACTGTGTATGCCAATGCAGCTGTCAATATTCTCACAGGGACACAGATCTCCCTTATAGGTAATGTCTTTGATTTTTGCCGCACTTATGGAATTTTTCAGTCAAATGGGCAAAACTTGGTGGCCCATGGTAACTGGATTGCTGCACGGGGAGTAAATGGATTCATTGGCATCGGCGGAACTGTTAATCTGACAGGTGCTTCTATAGTAGGGAATCAGGTTCAGGCAGGTGCGACTGTTGTTTCCGGTAATGCATTTTCTTTTTCCGGCAAAAATATTATTGTATCAGGTAATTATTATATCGACCTAAATGGAGGTCTGGTAACAGATTCATCTTCCCAGGTCTTCGGTAATACTTTTTCTGGATCGGCGACAGGCATTACCAATGTTTCCGGTACTACTATTGCATTGGGCAATCATCGTACGATTGGTTATGGTCTCCCCTCCGGAGCAAGTGCGGGAACTGCTTATTCTGATTGTGGATTTACAGCTGTCAATGATGTTAATGCTTCATATAGGGCAGGTGTCAAATATGTCAGGGGGAATTACTCTGATCAATTAGGGCAGCGTTTTTATGTATCCGCAGGTGCTGGTGTCGAAAAAGATGTATTCATCCTGAATGAAAACATGGATGTTGGTATTCCTGATCAGGGGTATAATAAAGGGAAATTCATATTAGGTAATTACTTCTTTTGGGTAGATGCAAATGGAAGATTAAGAATAAAAAATGGAAGACCAACATCGGATACAGATGGAACAGTAGTTGGCACGCAGGTTTAATCCGGAAATTTTGTCTAGGCTCGGTGAGCATAATGTGTATTATAATGGAAAAGGAACATCATTTGATGTTCTTTTTCTATCGTACAGGGAAGGAGACGGAAGTCGAACTATTGGATATGCGATTTCAGGATTATTTATAATAGATGAGCGAACATGACATGGAAATTTTATTTAACGATATTTGGCATCAATATTTTTCATGGCTTTATATTATTAACACCCTCAATCAGGTAACATGGCAAACTTCGGGAAACAGATGCTGAACATTTTAGGAGAGATTAAAGGAACAGGCTCCTTTGTAAGTAGTGGAGTTCTGCCTTTCCTCTTCCCTGGTTTACAGGTCCGGGGCATGGATGAAATCGGGTTTCCTATCAATGCTACCCAAATTAAAACGTTGATCAAAATAGCACACCAGGCGCCATTCGGTAAGGGAAGCAAGACGGTGCTCGACAAAGCTGTGAGAAGTGTCTGGGAAATCGATGCAGACCAAATAAAATTTGTTAATAAAAAATGGGGAGGGTTTGTAGACGGGATTGTGAGACAAATTACGCCTTCTATGGGGCTTGACGGGCTTTCAGTTTCTGCAAACCTGTACAAGTTGCTGATATATCAGAAAGGGGACTTCTTTCTACCTCATAAAGATTCTGAGAAGGAGCCGGGGATGTTCGGTACGCTGATTATAGGTTTGCCTTCCAAGCATACAGGTGGTGAGTTAGTTGTAAAATTTGACGGATGTATTGAAACTATTGACTTTTCTGCCCCGGTCAACTCGTATCAAATTCCATTTGCGGCCTTTTATGCTGATTGTGAGCATGAGATCAGGCCCATCACATCTGGTTACCGGGTTTGCCTGGTATATAACCTTGTTCAGATTAAGGGGAATAAGAAGATCCAGCCACAACAACTACATGATCAGGTAAAGAAATTGGCTGCACTTTTGAAGGCCAGTGAAGAAGAAAGGGATATTCCCAAAATTGTGCTATTAGGGCACCAGTATACCCCTTCCAATTTCACTATGAATGCTTTGAAATTAAACGACAGGCATAAGGCAGAGGCACTTATCCGGGCAGCGGAGCTGGCAGGGTTTTATACAAAGCTGGGCTTGGTTACTTCCTATCAAGTGGGAGAGCTAACGGAAGATGATACCAAGCAATCGTCTTCAGGTCGTAGCTATAGAAGACCTCATCGTTATTATGAGGAGTATGACGATGAGAGTCTGACAGAAAATGGAATAATAGGAGAGGTGTATGATGAAAATGTTTCCATCGAGCATTGGATGAAAGGAGGTATACCCCCGTTGCGAAATATCCAGTTTGATGAAATGGACCTTATATCAGCTATAACCCTTAATGAGGGAGAGCCGATACAAAAAGCCGCTGAAGGATATACTGGCAATGCAGGTATGGAAATGCAATATTGGTATCACTACGGCGCTGTTTTCCTGTGGCCTCGTAAGTACCATTATGACATGGTGATCAACCTTGATGCGAATAATAAGCTGGAATGGATCGACTATTATAACCAGGATTGGAAAATCCTCACAATGGAAGATATTGCCCTTACAAAAAAACTGGTAGAAGCTGGGATACCGGTAAATCACCTGAAAGGGAAAACCGATTATAGTCCATTAGCAGACTGGCTGATAAACTTGAATGATGAGAAGTATCTATTGAAGAAAGGCTCGAAATTTTTGACAGACCATTTTGTTCGGATCGCCGTTGACAAATGGATAAAGCTGGTTGAACATTATCCAATAGATCAATTTGAAAATATTTTCTTAACCGCCGGCAATAAAAAAGAAGTGCCTGTTATCAAACATCTGTTAGGCATCTTCAATGATTTGTTGGAGAATAGCTCCCTTTCAGTAAAGGCATTTGTGGAACAACAAGCCTCGTGCATACCTGACTATCTGGAAAATCTGAAATTGACTGCAGAAAATGAGAAGGGGGCCGTTAGAGAAATTTTACGAAGCCTTTTGCAAGTAGACGAGAAGAAAGTGATCAAAGAAAAAAATTGGCCGAAGAAGATAACAGGAGCCCTTACAAAGAAACTAACGCGAGAATACGTAAATGACATCCTGATAGTTGAAATACTGGGTTCCGGGAATGAGTCAGATCTTGCTATGCAGTTATTATCAGTTTGCATAAGGGATCTCCAACGCAGGGTGCTGGATAAACCTAAGGCTCCCATTAGCTGGTCAAGACCTGTGCCTAAAAAATCTGGTATCTATGGATATATTTGGGATATCCTGGCAGATTTTCTTAAATCTGATACACTACAGATTTTTGATTATCAAGCTATACTGGAAAAGCGGAATGAAATGGAGTGTGCTATCAGAGATGTTGTAATTGACATTAAAATGGAAACCATCAGGAAAGGGTCCCCTCATACGCTTAGGCTGACTAAAACGCAATATGCGTATGAAAGAGAGTTGGCTAAGTGGAAAGAAGATGTAGGATTATTAGAAAAGTTGAAATAGAGACTGTTTGAGGCCTAACTTTTACCATGCAAATTTTAAGGCAACATATATGTATTAGATAACATTATTTTGTAATTGGGTATATTTTATTACAATTTCATAGTTAAAATGAGCTTGTTTTGTTACATTGATTTATGTTTTTTACCTTTGTTATATAACAAAATAGTATGGCATTTAAAAGACATGTTGAAAAATATCTTCACATTTGGAAAACTAATTCTTCTCGAAAGCCACTGATTGTCAGAGGTGCCAGACAGGTCGGGAAGACAACATTAGTAAATGATTTTTCCAGTTCTTATGCCCATTTTATTTCCTTGAATCTTGAAAAAGGAACAGATAGAAAGTATTTTGAGGATTTTGATGATGTAAAAGCCATTTGTGAATCATTATTCCTAACCTACAATATACCCTTAGCGGAAGTTGGTAATACATTATTATTTATAGATGAAATACAGGAATGCCCCAAAGCAATTCAATTACTACGCTTCTTTTATGAAGAAGTTCCAACTTTACATATTATCAGCGCCGGTTCTCTTTTGGAATTTGCTATTCAAAAAGTAAAAAGTTTTCCAGTTGGACGGGTTGAATTTCTGTATCTCCATCCAATGAACTTCGAGGAATATCTGGAAGCAATTGGTAGGGGGGACTTAATCGAGCAGTTGAAAACACTTCCGGTTAGGCCTGTTGCTCATCAATTATTGATGGATATTTTTCATCGCTACGCGATTATAGGAGGAATGCCGGAAATCATTAAAACGGATATTGAGAAAAACAACCTTGCAGATCTTACCAGGATATATGAGAGTATATGGGGAACATATAAAAATGATGTTGAAAAATATACTACGAATGAAACAGAAAGAAAAATAATTAAACATATTATGGATACGGCTCCGCTGTATTTAGACGAGCGTGTTAAATTTCAGGGTTTTGGTAATTCCTCTTATAGATCAAGGGAGGTAGGAGAGGCATTTAGGACGCTTGAAGACGCGAAGATAATTCGATTAATTTATCCAACTACCGATTTACAACCTCCTCCAAGGGCTGATTTAAAAAAATCACCAAGATTTCAAATACTGGATACAGGCCTTGTAAACTATACGTTGTCTATTCAAGCGCAAATGTTAAGCATGAGCGATTTGAGTAATACTTATAAGGGGGCAGTGATTCCTCATTTGATTACCCAAGAAGTTATTTCAATGAGCGAAATCTCTCCTAACAATCCGCATTTTTGGGTAAGAGAGAAATCACAATCCAATGCAGAAGTCGATTTAGTACAGGTAAATGGAGAATATTTAATTCCTATAGAAATAAAGTCGGGCAGTACGGGTACGCTTAGATCACTTCATCAGTTCATTGATGCAGCAGATCATGCTTATGCGGTTAGAATTTACGGAGGTACATTTTCTTTAGAGAGAGCCATTACACCGGGTAAAAAACCTTATTTATTGATGAATATACCTTATTACCTGGGAACACAATTACATGGATATTTGAATTGGTTATTACAACAAAAAATTTGAAAAGAGAATTAGGTTGCACATCATTCAGGGATGAAGCATTGATTGTTCATAAAAAGGCTAAATGGATTTGTTAACAAGTGCTTTAGATCGAGAGATATATCGGTCCAGAAAAAGGATTTGCCTAAAACAAAAAGGAACATCTGATGATGTTCCTTTTCTTCGTACCGCGTACGGGAGTCGAACCCGTCATTCCTCCGTGAAAGGGAGGCGTCTTAGCCGATTGACCAACGCGGCATTTCGCGATTGGGATTGCAAAGGTAATCAATTATTGAATATTTCAAAATTTATTTAAAAAAAGTCGGGCGTATTTTCGCATTTTCACGTTTATGATGCATTCACGTAAGGATAGGCTGTTCGATGCCGTAGATTATCAACTCGAAAAATTTCCTAAGGAAGACATGCTGGCCGCCAAGGTGAATGGCACCTGGACTCGCTACAGCACTGCTTTTGTAAGAGAAATCGCTGATAAATTCAGTGCCGGGTTACTGCAACTGGGCGTTAGTGGCAATGATGGTTCTGCTGCCGGAGCCGACAAAATTGCCATTATCAGCTCGAACCGACCAGAATGGATCTTTACCGATCTGGCCGTGCAGCAAACAGGAGCGATACTTGTACCGCTCTATCCCACCACCAGCACGCTGGAACTGGAATTTATCCTAAATGATGCCGAAGTGAAGTACATTTTCATTGGCAACCAGGAATTGTATGATAAGATCAACAGCATTCGACCGCAATTGTCGTTTCTGAAAGGGATCTATACGTTAGACGAAGTGCCTGATGCATCACATTGGTCGGCCGTCACAGATATGGCCACGCCTGAACTGCTGCAAAAAGTGCAGGAAGTGAAAGCAGGCATATCGCCCCAACAACTGGCTACTATCATCTATACATCAGGTACCACCGGTACACCAAAAGGTGTGATGCTGAGTCATCACAATATTGTGAGTGATGCCTTTATGGGCAAGGTCTCGTTCCCTTTTTATGACGATCCTGCTAAAAAAGCACTGAGCTTCCTTCCGCTGAACCATATTTTCGAGAAATGCGTCACCTATATTTACTTCTACAGTGGCACCAGCATTTACTACGCTGAAAGTCTGGATACCATCGCTGACAACCTGCGGGAAATACAACCGGACGGATTTACTACCGTACCGCGCCTTCTGGAAAAGGTATATGATAAGATCCTCGCTACCGGTAATAGATTGACCGGTATCAAAAAAACTTTATTCTTCTGGGCGGTGAACCTGGCTACCCGCTATGACAATGTCAAAAGTGGCGGCGCCTGGTACAACCTGCAACTCGCACTAGCTGATAAACTCATTTTTAGTAAATGGAGAGCTGCCCTGGGTGGTAAGATAGATTTCATCGTGACGGGTGGCGCTGCCTGCCAGGAAAAGCTGCTACGCATCTTCTGGGCGGCTAAAATACCCGTTTACGAAGGTTACGGACCTACCGAGAATAGTCCCGTGATCAGCGTAAATACCCGTAAAGAGGTCAGATTTGGTACAGTAGGTCCCGTTTTGGAAGGTCTTAGTGTGAAACTGGCAGAAGATGGGGAAATCTGCGTGAAAGGTGATTCTGTGATGGTGGGTTACTATAAAAGACCTGACCTGACCGCAGAGGTGGTAAAAGATGGCTGGTTACTGACCGGCGATATCGGTATACTTCAGGAAGGGAAATACCTGAAGATCACCGATCGTAAAAAAGAACTGTTCAAGACAAGCGGGGGTAAATATGTGGCCCCTCAGCCGATAGAAAATAAATGTAAGGAAGATCCCTTCATCGAGCAGATGATGGTGATAGGGGCAGACAGGAAGTTTGTGAGTGCCCTCATTGTGCCGGCATTTCCATACTTAAAGCAATGGATGCAGCAGCAGGGGATCAATTTTACCACCCATGAAGCGGCCATTAAGGAGCCTAAAGTGTTAGAAAAATACAATGAGGTGATAGAAGGGTATAATTCGAGGTTTAACCATGTGGAGCAGGTGAGAAAGTTTGCACTGTTGCCTGATGAGTGGAGCGTGGAAGGAGGGGAGATGACGCCCAAAATGAGTTTGAAGAGAAAAGTGGTGTTGGAAAAGTACAAAGAGGTGATAGAAGAGATCTATAATGTACAAAAGTAAATAAGAAGAGATTGGGTGGTGTGCAAAGAAACGAATTAATAAATGGGCCGGCTGTCTGAAGGCCGGCCCTGGTTTTGATCCTATTACTACTAAAGCGCTGTAAATGTGAATGAATGGACGATCAGTTCCACTTCCTTAGCATCTGACGGCGCATTGCCATTAAACAGCCAGAGATTCATATGCACCGGCATCGCTACCGTACTCACATTATACCCTGATGGCGTTGTCCATGGAAAAAAGGCATTCGCAGCTGCCTGTGTATGACCATGAAAACCGGAAAAAGACACACTACTGCTGTTCCGCACAAACCGATAAGTACTATAAGTACCATTCAGCTTCAGTTCAGCCGTATAAGATGCACTGCCACTACCTGTTTGCGGATACACAGTATAGTTATAATTAGGCCATGCATTGTTCCCCCAGCGGGCAAACTCAATATCCATTTCATGGTGCCCATCATCTCCGGATTTGTAATTAAACAACCCAAAAACGATATTTCTGTCCAGGGAGTCAACTCTACCTTCTACCTGCCATACATAGGTGCCATACCCCAATGACTGATTGGTATACACTTCTGAACAAAGCCATCTGCCAGTACTGGCATCTTTCCTGATTTTGAGATGGAGAAAGCCATTGCTGTCTACCCATACATTGCTGGAACTATTGCTCCAGTAATTGGGGCCCGGGCCGGAGGTGCCGGATTCTGTTCTGACCGTCCAGGTATATCCACTGAACGTAATCGTGGAAGCCGCAGCGCTTGCTCTGGCAGCGGAAGTTTCCGTGGCAGGGGTTGCTGCCTGTTGGGTAGATTCTTTAGTACAACTGGTGAAAGCGATCATAGCTACAGCCAGTGTCATGAATGTGTACTTCATGATGGTTTATTTTGATGAGGAAAAGATGTTTTTTAATATGGTCTATATAATGACAGCGTAGAAATGCTTTACTTTGATGCGAAATCAAGAAATTTTAACAAATCCCTATCATCATCCGTATTAGTTTTAGCCCCTACGCTGTTATAACAAATGGAGAAAAAGAAATTGTGCCTGCTACTGGCAGGTTTATTTATGTTCAGGCTTATTTACGGCCTATGTGCAGAATTTTGGTTTGCAGATGAACTGCAGATCTACCTGATTGGGTTAAAATCTTACACTACCGGTACGTGGCCTACCTACGGACCAGATGTAGTATATACCCATACTCAGATTCCCGGCGCCCTGCAAGGGTTGCTGGTGAGCCTTCCTTTTTACCTCGGAAAGTTGCCGGAACTGCCTACGATTATATTAAACATCCTGTCGTTTAGTAGCCTATGTCTGCTTGGTTGGTATGTGACTAAAAGGGTGAAAGGAGTGCCGGACTGGCTCGTCTGGATCCTATGTATGACAACTCCCTGGACATTGTATTATAGCACCAGGGTGGTCAACCCATCGTATGTACTGGTCTTTTCCATTCCATTTTTCATTGCCGTACTTGAATTATTACCCATTTATACGGAAAAACTTATGAAACCCGGACTGGCTTATTTCACGATGGGAATCACGACTACCTTCATCATGCAACTGCACATGTCATGGGTATTGATGGTGCCATATACGCTGGCGGCAATGGCATTCACGATGAAGACAGCCAATAAAAAAGTTATATTTTTCTATATCCTGGGAGGTGTGATCGGGTTACTCACCCTGATACCTACCTGGTTACATCCGGACCCATTGGCCGGTAAGGTAGGGGAGAATGTGGTGATCAACTGGGGGAATTTCGGCAATATCCTCACGATATTACTACGTTACCTGTCATTTGCCACTTACGAAATCCCTTATGTACTAGGTGATTCTACTGACAAGGATGTGATCTTTCATACCCAATACTGGATGATTCCGTTTATCGTATTCCTGTTGGTAATCGGCTTCCTGCAAGTGGGGCTTTTGATTATTGGATTCTTTATAAAGACTGAGAATGAGGAGTGGAAAAAGGTGCGCTGGCTGAATATCTTCTCTTACGGGTTATTGTTTGTGAGCTTTTTCTTTTCAATAAAAGGGCCTTCTTCACACACCTTCTATTTACTGTTACCACTACCCATGATCTATTCCTTCTATTGCTATGAATGGCTGATCTCCCAAAAGGCAGTGGCGCTGAAAGTGCTGAGGGTCGTAGTCTATTGTGGCTTCATTTTCCACATTGGATTGGCGATATACAATTACGAGCACAAATCCATTTATAAAGACAGACCTAAAGTCTCTGAAGCCCTGGAAAGGATGGATTACCGCGTATTGGGTGAGCGGCGCTCCGACCAGTTAGGCTATGGATATTAATGTTGATCCTTATAGCTATAAACAGTGTAAGGATATATTTTCCCGGCAGTATAGCGAGCTGCCATACTGGCTAACAGAATAGGGAAAGTCAGTATGAAGCTACCTGATAAACGTACTGCCAGGGAAGATGAAGTAAGCGGTGCATGTATGGCGCCGCTTAATACTGCTGCAATACCCAGGATGATAAAGTTGCTTACTACCAGCTGCGTGTGGAAGAACTGGTTACATGTAAGCGCTACCAGTAGCCCCAGCAAAGCACCTATCACAATACCTGGTGCAAATACCCCACCATCACCACCAGCTCCCAGTGTAACTGAAGAGATGATCGGCTTCAGCACAACAATACCCAGTATCGTGAATGCCAATGTATAGGTGAGGGGTGTGCGACTGGATTGTTCAATCATATCTTTCACCCCACTATAGCTGTCTCCAAACAGGTGAGGGAATATGAAAATACTCACACCTACTATCGCAGCTCCCAGACCGATACGCACATATTCATTCTTCATAATCGCAAAGCGGTGCTTGATACCAATTACCGATTTGGTTAAGAATACAGAAATTGATAATCATGTTAATATGAAAGCATTATACTGGCTGTTGGCAATTGTTCTTGTCAGCTGTAAAACAACCACTCCGGGTTCAGCCGGACAACTGATACAGGTTGAAGCAGGTCCGTGTTTCGGCTCCTGCCCGGTATTTAAAATGACTATTAACCAGGATCGTTCTGCTACTTACGAAGCGATCCGGTTCAATAAAGATCAGCAGGGAACTTATGGAACAACTATCAAAGAAGAAGACTTTGTAAAACTGCAGCACCTGCTACAACAAACAAACTATGCAAATCTGCAGGATTCATTCAAACTACCCATTACAGATATGGCATCTATCACACTGCATATACCGCATGATGGCAAGGTGAAGAATATATACGATTACGGAAAAAAGGGTACACCTCAACTAGAGGCATTGTATCAGTTTATCACAGACCTGCGGACTACGCAGGACTGGAAATAAAAAGGGCGGTTCATTTGAACCCGCCCTTTTCAATAATTTTAATTCAGCTCTTTTCAATAATTTTAATTCAGCCCTTTCAACTATTTTAATTCAGCACCCAGAAAGGCTTTCATATCATTCCAGCTGGCAGTATCAGCAGCGGCATTGTATTCAATCGGCATATTGAATTTCTTACCGGTTGCTGTGGCAGCAGGATTCGTAAATGCATGTGTCGCATTTGAATATTCCCTGAACACATATTTCACACCTGCAGAATCCATTTGCTTTTTGAATGTAGCTACTTCTTCAGGAGATACGAATTTGTCAGCACCACCATGGCAGATCAGGGCAGATGCCGTGAACAGGTCTTTAGAGATAGGCAATGATGTAGCCAGACCTCCGTGGAAACTTACCACCCCTTTCAGTGGCGCACCCAGGCGAGCCGCATTCAATACACAGCTGCCACCAAAGCAGAAGCCGATCGCAGCAATACGACTTGTATCTACCTGTGCATAAGTCTTTGCTTTTGCTACAGCAGCAGCAATACGCTCATACGCCAATTTAGGATTAGCGTAGAAAGGGGTCGCCCATGCCTTTGCAGAATCAGGATTGTCGGCCAGTTTGCCATTGCCATACATATCCAGACCTACAGCAAAGTAACCCAGTTCAGCCAGGCGCTGTGCTACATTTTTAACGTGGGTATCGAGGCCCCACCATTCCGGTACTATTACGATAACTGGTTTCTTTGTAGCAGTGTCATCATTGAAAGCGACAACACTGTTCAGGGGTACGCCATTTGATTCGATGGTAACATCTGTTACCTGTACAGTAGGCGTTTTTGTGCTGTCTTTAGTTTCAGTGGTCGACGAGCCATTGTTACATGCTGTCATAAAGAGCGCAGCTGCTGGTATGGCAAGCAGAGTTCCGAGTGTGAATTTCATCTGATAGTATTTGAGTTGAGTAATTGGATTTGCAAGGTATGGAATTCTCCTTGTTTATTTGAAGATACCAAAGTAGCTTTGCAAAGTTAATTTAATAGGCATATGTTTAATAATCAGGACGAAGAAATTGCTTACGGTATCCGCAATCTGGTGACAATCATGAACAAGCGATTGCGCAAGCAGATGAGCAACCCGGAACAACTATCCATCTCTGAATTCAATGTACTGAGCATCCTCATGATCCAGAAAGAAGCATTTCCTTCTGAACTGGGTGCGCAGCTAAGCATATCCTCCCAATTCATGTCGCAGATCCTGAACAGGATGGAAGGACTGAAATACATCTCCAGGAAAAGTGCCCCATCTGATGGTCGCAAAACATTGGTTTCCCTCACCAAACACGGCAAACAAAAAGTAGAACTATCCCGCAGGGAAAGGGAAGAATGGCTGGCACTCGTGGTATCGGAGAAATATACGACGGAAGAAAAGGATGTGATTAAGAAGGCACTGGACCTGCTTTCTGTATTGACAGAATTATGACTACGGGAAATATGGGCTTTTCTGCTTTGCCGCAAAGTGGTGGATACTTTCTGATGGCTGTGCCGACAGCGATGCAGAAGTACACCAATTCCCGGTAAAAAAGATCTTCCCCCGTCATGCAGCCATCAGGAATGCTGATGAATGGGTTGCAGGTTTATAATGATGGATGCACGCAGCTGGTAGTATTGTCAGCTGCAGCCTGGTGCGAGGGTGGAAAATACTTCTTAATCATCTTGGACAAATGACTCGCATCTGTAAATCCCAGTTCCCAGGCTATTTCATTCATAGACTTGCCTGAATTTTGTATACGGCTATAAGCCACATTCACACGGGATTTGAGAATAAATTCCTTCAGGGTTTCTCCTGTTTTTTTCTTGAAATATTCACTCACATAATTGGCAGAGAGATTGAATTCACTAGCCAGCGCATCCACTCTTAATTTATCATTGTCAAACAGGTTGTATTGAATATACTGTAGCAGATCGCCAGCTGCTTTATCATTCACAGGGTTACTTTCTCTGAATGTGCTTTCGAAATTACGTACCAGTATATTTAAAAGTGCAAACATATTGGCCCTGATAATGCTGTCAGATTGTTCCTGTTTATTATTGAATTCATGTTCAATTCCACGAATCAGGTTAATCAGCAGGACTTTTTCACTGGCATTGTGAATAATATCACCCGGCTGGCGATTATAAGTGCTGATGATGTAATGCAGGTTATTAAACCAGTTGGTATAGTCCATCAGCTGGTTGGCATCTTTCTGAAAAAAGAGGGCATTGAAGCGGATGAATACAAAGCGGGTAGGTGTTGCTATCTGAAAAGAATGACAGTCGAATGGGGGTAGCAGAAAGATATTATCAGGCGCATAGGCGATGTTATGATCATTGATACACTGTCTGCCAGTTCCTTTTTCAATGTACACCAACTCAAAGAAATTATGTTGATGCGGACGACGGCTCCACGCATCCAGTTCTTCGACACTTACAAAAAACGGTTGTATGGTATTTTCTATTAACATAACCTCAAAACATACTTTTAATACCTTGAATTTTACAATGCCCTCACCCTCGCTTCGTGGCATCTTTGCATTGTAAATTAATGAAAAATGAAAGCAATTATTATCAATAGTTTCAATAGGAATGACAAATTGATCTATACAGAACTACCTGTGCCGACCATTAAAGCTGACGAAGTATTAGTACAGGTAAAGGCCCTTAGCGTGAATCCGGTAGATGTGCAAACCCATGGAGGAACGGGTATTTCCGGCCGTTTGAAGGATCAGTTTCCCATCATACTGGGTTGGGATATCAGTGGTGTGATCACTGCTGTAGGAGAGGCTGTAAAGGAATTTAAAGTAGGAGATGAAGTATTTGGGATGGTCAATTTCCCGGGGCATGGTAAGGCCTATGCTGAATATGTAGCGGCGCCTGCAGCCCATCTGGCATTAAAACCAACAAATGTAAGTCATGAAGCGGCTGCAGCTACGACATTGGCGGCACTCACTGCTTATCAGGCATTATTACAACAGGGTAAACTCACCCAGGGACAGAAAGTACTGATTACAGCTGCTGCTGGTGGAGTAGGCCATTTCGCTGTGCAGATCGCTAAGCATATAGGTGCGCATGTCATCGGTACATCTTCTGCTGCTAATAAAGATTATGTTTTCAGCATTGGTGCTGATGAGCATATTGATTACAACACTCAGCAGGAAGATAAGGTCGTAAATGATGCAGACCTTGTGATGGACAATGTACGTAGCCAGGATTTTGCAGCTACTATCAAAACAGTAAAGAACGGTGGTACCTATATTAAAATCCCCAATGGGGTACCTGATGAGATGAAGCAACTGGCAGCAGAAAGAGGTATAAACGCATTCTTCTACCTCGTACAATCCAGTGGAGCAGATATGAAAGTGCTGGCAGACTTGTTAGGCAAAGGCATCTTACAGCCTAACCTGAACCTGTATGATTTTTCACAGATGGAACTGGCTCATGAGCAACAGCTGAAAGGTAGAACGCGTGGGAAAATAGTGGTTTCAATTAAGATGTGATGGCTACAAGCTGGAAGCCAGCGCAATTAGCGCAGCTGGCAAATGAAATTCCTTTGGAGAAATCCAGGTGAGAATATTAACCTGATATTGGAAGGAAAGATACAGGGTTGAAATGTAGTACGTCTTGCCTAAAAAGTTAAGAGCTTCTGCCTTTGATAGCAGAAGCTCTTTTAAAATTACTGAATCATCAGTTTAGTGCTCATCACTTTCTTCTTTTTAGTGCTTACTTCCACGCTGTAAATACCCGTAGGTATACCAGATGGAATAGTCATTGTCTCGTTTGCCTTCGCTGATTTTCTCAACACCACTCTGCCTGACATATCTGTCATTGTTACAATCACATCCGTAATTGCCTTGTCTGATATACGAATGGCAAAGCTACGTTGTGTAACAGGGTTAGGATAAATAGATGGAGAGGTTACCTCGACAGCAGCCTGTCTTGCACCCGCTTCGGTACCGGCTGCTTCAAAGTGTGACCAGTCATACGCACCTACATAATGCACATAGTAATTACCATTCACTCTCGCAGGCATGCTATTAGACCATGTATTGGTATAATCCACTCCATTGATCTCGAGTTTAGCCAGGTTCCATGAATTGATATAAGAGATATTACCTGCAATTACATAACAGAACTCTCCATTACCATTTTTTGTAAATGGTAATGCCACCACAGAAGGATTATCACAGCTACCACCGGTTACGTTCTGTTTGAAATTAGCAGTGACAGACAGGTTGGTATTTACTGTAACGGTAACAGGATTGAGCGTGTCAGTAATGCCACCGCTCCAATTATTAAACAGGTAACCACTACCTGGTGCGGCAGTCAATGTTACAACAGTACCTTCTGTATACGTACCACCAGCGGGGTTGAGCGCCACTGTACCGGTACCAGATACTGCTGTAGTGATAGAATATTGTTTAGGTGCGACTACACTAGTCACGTAGATATTGCTGGTATCTTTAAAGTTGCCATCAGCAGTTGTAGCATAAATGAATGAACTGCCAGAAGCCAGTGTTGTTACTAATCCTGTGTTGCTCACAGTAGCAATGGATGGAGCAGAAGATGTCCATGTCAGCAACTTATTGGTCGCATTAGCAGGCAATACAGTTGCTGTGAGTTGTGCCGTAGTACCGATGTTCAGTGTATCGGTAGCAGGGTTAACAGTGATACCTGTTACAGGCACGACTACAGCTGGTGTAGGTGTGCTGCCATATACCAGTTGATCATTTACATAGAGTGGAATATTACTTACTTCCTTCAATGTACTATTTACACCCTGTGAAGACCAGTCATTCGCTGCGTTCCATGCACTGGCTGGCGCTTCGTAAGGAAGACGGATACGGATCTGTGATTCTTTCTTTGACTCACTCTGACCACCTGGCCAGATCTTAAGCGAGGAGTTGTAAGTCACCTCTGTATAATAAAGATGCTGGGCAGTATCCCACGCTTGTAAGGGTGTAAAAGTTACATCTGCATTGTTGGAAGAGACGACGTAGTCAGTGGATTTATAACCGGCGGTAAGGCCTTCTGAAATATCAACAAATAAACGGAATACATGTTTTGATGCAATACGAGCCGGCCATGCAGTATGATTGTTTACCCACACAGACCATTCAGTGTAGGTAGTACCACTGCCATTGATCCTGGCCTCGATCGTGAATTCACCTGTAGGTGTTTCTGCCACCGGGAAGTTAGTGAGGGGCGTACCTCCGTAATCCTGTACCAGCTTTGCCGCCAGTCCGGAGAATGCCGCATTGTAATCGGTCGCCACTTCGTTATTCACATAGTTACCACGATCATCTGTATAGGAGTCATCATTGTTGGGGCCACCTACCAGTGCTCCATACAAGGTATGTCTTGACTCGGTAGGAGGGCCGGTCAGGTTATTCGTCCAGCAACCATGTGCAGTACGGTGATGAGGCTTTACAGGAGGATTTGTACCAAAGCCACATACATAACTACGATTGTTTGGATTGCTACCTAGTGCATAGTTTATTTGTGACTGTGCAAAGGTGTAGTACTTCGTGCCTTTGGCAGTCGTAGTAGCGGCATCTTTGTAGTAAGCAGCCAGGAAACCTGTGTTGATCGCATATCTCAGTGCACCCCATACATCCAGGAATGCGAGACCACCAGCTGTGTAAGTAATGCGTGATCCATTGTAACCATCTGTCCAATAGTCAAGGTGTCTTTCTATATCTTCTTTGTACTGGGTTTTGCCTGTCAGCTTTGCCAGTAGTGCATAACAGCCTGTGGATTTATCATCCCAGGCTAGACCCCATTTGTAAGATTTGATGGCTGTCTGAGACTCAGTGGAAAGATTTGCATAGTACGTCTCTGCTTTTGTGAGCCATGCAACATCGCCGGTGGCGCGGTAGAGCCAGATGGCGCCCCATACAAGTTCATCATTGTAGCCGCTGTAAGAATTATAATAACTGGCAGCATCCGTGATGGAAGCAGAATATACCCCGCGATAAGTATCAGCAAAGTTATACAACTGAATAGCGTGGGTAAGCAACGTTGCACTATAAGCAGGATCTTCTGTTTTGAACACCATACTGGCGGCGGCCATTGCAGCAGCAGTTTCGGCAGCAAGGTCTGAGCCCGGATGTGTAGCATCAATCCTGTAAGCAGGACGGGACATCGCCATTACTTCCGAAGATCCCCACCACGCGTGGTCTGTACCGCCATTGCCTACCTGGCCATACAGTTCATTTGGCGCGGTATGACAGCGAATAAAATAGTCATTTACAAAACGAAGATTGCTTTTCAGGTACTTCATCTGACCGGAGTTATTATAACCATCTGCAAAGTCAACCGCGCCCCAGGCCAGCATAGTCGCTGAAAAAGCCATCGGGAAGTTGAACTTCACATGGTCGCCGGCATCATACCAACCACCAGTCAGGTCTACACCTACATCACTACCATCAGTGAGTGCTGAGTTGCCACGCCAGGTGACACGGTTGTCTGCAGGCAATGTACCCGAGCGTTGTGCTTCGTAAAAGAACATAGACTTCTGCAATACTTCTGCATAGTTGTAGCTCTGTGCATACGTGGGTTTGAGGGATACCATCGTCAGGATGGTGGCGAATATGGGTAGGCGCAGCAGCTTGCCTCCCTTCGCAGGAATGAGGGAAAATCTGGTTTTCATCGGAGAGTATTTAAAAATCAAAGTAAAGGGACCAATGGGTGTCTGAATTGGGCCTTGAAGAGATTATAGTTTTTTTATTGTGGTCTTTAATAAGAATAGTGATATGGTAACGCAAGTTTAGGGAATTCTCAGGTATAAACAAAAAAATCGCCAGCCCTTATCAGACTGGCGAAGTACTATTATTAAGCACCCATCAGGTGGTCCTGTCTTTCGACGACAGCCTTTGGGCTGAGTACCAGTTCTTTGAAAGTACCTTCATTCAGCACGGTGTCTTCCTGGTCAGAATGACGAAGCAATAATACCGGTCATTTTCTTTTCCATCTGCATGTAACCACAGTGCTTAAGCCACTGGTCATTGGCCTGCGATGGCCCAAAGGCATTAATATTTCTTCAATTGTGTTGTCAACGAAATCCGAATTTCCCGTTTTGATTTTTCCATTCACTGGCAGCAGGAATCGCTTCAATCACATCCCAGTGTTCAGCAATTTTTCCATCTTCTACACGGAACAGATCATAGAACGTGCTGTGTACATCTGCCATCAGACCTTCGCTGATCACCAGTACAAAGTTACCTTCTCCCAGCACCTTGTGTATCTTAGTATAGCTAAAGCCAATTTTATTCGCTGCAAAATAGACCAATGCCTGTTGTAACCCTTCCAATCCATCGGCAATATGCGGATTGTGTTGAACATAGCCGGGTGCTTTGATGTAAGCAGGAATGATGGAAGTATCGCCGCCTACCAGGAACTTTTCCACAAAGGTTTTAATGAACGTTTTATTGGAGGCAGTTTTGTCCAGGTCAGTGATCGTAGTCTCACCATCAGTCATTGTATGTCCGTTAGCGGTAGGAGAAACGGGTTCCTGCAGGTTATCCCAGTGTTCTACGATTTTACCGTCTTCAAAGCGGAAGATATCAAACCCGATCTTTGGACCGAAGAAGTCGTATTCTGTATGTGTAAATACATAATCGCCCTCCTGGAAGGCACGTACAATATTCACTTTAAAACCCTGTGCAGGTTTGTTCTGTACCAGTGCACCAAATCCGGCCAGACCATCAGCAATAGCGAGGTTATGCTGGGTGTAATTTTCTGGATTGATATAAGCCACCGGAGCCGCATCGCCGGTTTCCAGGCTGTTTAGGAGGTCGATAACCTTTTGTTTGTTGTCTTTCATACTGCAAAGTTGTAGCATTTACCGGCGCGGGAAAAGGTAGAAACAGGATATAGTATGATACTTTTACGCCATCAGGAATTGTTCCCTGAATTCAACGGGTGTTTGAGCAGCGTGTTTTTTAAAATATTTGATGAAGTTGGTAGGTTCATCATAGCCCAGGGTGTAACCTATTTCCTTGATGGTATCCTGGGTATGGACGAGCAGGCGTTTGGCTTCCAGCATGACACGGTCGTCGATCATTTCCTTGGGTGTTTTGCCTACAGTTTTGGCCGTGGCGGTGTTCAGCCGTTTCTCTGTAACCAGGAGTTCGCGGGCGTAGAATTGCACCTGTTTTTCTGACTGGTAATGTTTTTCCAGCATTTCCCTGAATAACAGTAAATAATCCAGGTCGGCATTCTTCTTCAGTTCTGTAAAGTCTTGCTGGCGGTATTCGCGTTCTGCATACAGGAGGAAATTGTGTAACAGGTTATGCAGGATGTCGGGTTGTCCTCCATCTTTGGAATGTGTGAGTTCCCATTGCATGAGGGTGATCAGTTCACTGAAGGGTTTGCTGTCATCAAGATGGATCATGACCACTTTCATGAGGTCATTAAAGAGAATGTTGCCATGCAGGTATTTGAGGTTCTTGTTAAAGAAATTGTCAGTGAACAAAATCGCATATCCATCCGCATTAGCGTGCACATCAAACCGGTGTACCCTGTCTTTGTTTAAGAACAGTAACGTGCCCGGCTTTATTTGTATGGGTTCAAAGTCTACCCAATGTACGGGTGTGCCCTGCTGAAACCAGAGTATGTGGTAAAAGCCGGTACGGTGTGGGGTGATGAGCATTTCAGCATTATTGCTGTATAGTTTCTCCAGCGGAATGATTTCGAATTCCACGGGTAAGCCTGCTTTAAATTCGTATTTAGTGATTTTGTCGTGCATGTATCCTTACAGCTATAAGGTAGCAAATTAACGAATAGATGGCAGCTGCAGACAATAGCATTACATACGTCCACAATGGGGCGCTGTAATTAGACCAGCCAGAGGCCCCATTGAAACCAGTAATGATCATACAGGCAGGTTCATGAGAGATCAGACAGCTATAAACAATGACTAAAATCAACGAAAATAAGACCGTAGCTCTTAGTTTCTTTAAAAGAGAGAGCGAAATTGCAGCCACATAAATGACAATTAACGGCAAGTAGACTGCTGAACGGTATTTGAAGAATATGTGATCCGGGGAGGCCTCCCACGCATTGACCAGGTCAACGGTCATCAGCATCACATTCACCAAAGCAGGAACAGCAGCAGTAGAATTGGCAGTAGAGAGATATGTGCTTTTAACCTTTCGGAGTTTTGCCATAAACAGCGTGGCTATCAGAAAGCTAATTATGGATATACAATAGGTCTGGAGCAGGGATTCTGGTATAAACATATGCGGCACAAAATGAAAAAGGCTGCCCAATTGAGCAACCTTCTTACTGGTACCGCGTACGGGAGTCGAACCCGTCATTCCTCCGTGAAAGGGAGGCGTCTTAGCCGATTGACCAACGCGGCTTGTCTAAAAGCTATGGCGCGATTCCATATTTTAGGATTGCAAAGGTAAGCGGGATTTTCATATTTCCAAAAAAAATTTCGTTAACTTAAAATTCTATTGCTTTATCCCGGTCTAGCATGTAACTTCGCAATCAATTTTTTTCAATCTCAACAAACTCAGTGTAAAATGGGAACTAATCTTAAAATCGGTATTAATGGTTTCGGTCGTATTGGCCGTTTAGTATACCGTCAGATCTACAAAATGCCAGGTATAGACGTGGTAGCTATTAATGACCTTACAAGTCCCGCAGTTTTAGCTCACCTTCTGAAATACGATTCAGCTCAGGGTCGTTTCGATGCTGATGTGAAGCACTCCGATAACGCTATCTCCGTTGACGGAAATGAGGTGAAAATTTACGCTCAAAAAGATCCTTCTCAAATTCCCTGGGGTAACCATGGTGTTGACGTAGTTATCGAATCAACCGGTTTCTTCGCCGATAAAGACAAAGCTGAAGCTCACATCAAGGCTGGTGCTAAGAGAGTTGTTATCTCTGCTCCTGCAACTGGTGACCTGAAGACTGTTGTATTCAACGTAAACCATGATATCCTGGATGGTAGCGAAACTATCATTTCCTGCGCTTCATGTACTACTAACTGTCTGGCTCCAATGGCTAAGGTACTGGAAGATACTTATGGTATCGAACTGGGTATCATGACCACTATCCACGCTTACACCAACGACCAGAATACCCTGGATGCACCTCATCCTAAGGGTGACCTGCGTCGTGCACGTGCTGCAGCTGCCAACATCGTACCTAACAGTACTGGTGCTGCTAAAGCTATCGGCCTGGTACTGCCTAGCCTGAAAGGTAAACTGGATGGTAACGCACAGCGTGTTCCAACCATCACTGGTTCCCTGACTGAACTGACTACCGTTCTGAAGAAGAAGACTACCGTTGAAGAAATCAACGCTGCTATGAAAGCTGCTTCTAACGAATCATTCGGTTATACTACAGACGAAATCGTGAGCAGCGACATCATCGGTATCCACTTCGGTTCCCTGTTCGATGCTACTCAGACTAAGATCGTTTCTGTAGGCGACAAACAACTGGTTAAGACTGTATCATGGTATGACAACGAGATGAGCTATGTGTCTCAGCTGGTTCGTACCGTTAAGTACTTTGCCGGTTTGATCAGCAAATAAGCTTTATAGATCATAAGATGTAAATGGTGAATGGTAAATGGTGAAATTGTTTCCACCATTCACTGTTCACCATTTATCGTTTATTCACCAGAGAGATAAACCAGAACCAATGAGTAAATTTTCCGATTTCAACTTTAAAGGTCATAAAGCAGTAGTGCGCGTTGACTTTAACGTGCCACTGAACGATCAATTCCAGATCACTGATGATACCCGTATGACCGCTGCTGTTCCTACCATCAAAAAGATCCTTGCTGATGGCGGTAGCGTAATCCTGATGTCTCACCTGGGTCGTCCAAAAGATGGTCCTACCGATAAATATTCACTGAAACACCTGGTTAACCACCTGATCAAATTGCTGGAAGGTGTGACCGTTAAGTTCGCTGCCGATTGTATTGGCGAAGTAGCTGAAAAAGCTGCTGCTGCCCTCCAACCTGGCGAAGTGCTGCTGCTGGAAAACCTGCGCTTCTACAAAGAAGAAGAAAAAGGTGATAAGGGCTTCGCAGAAAAGCTGTCTAAACTGGGTGACGTATATGTAAACGATGCATTCGGTACTGCTCACCGTGCACACGCTTCTACTGCTGTGATTGCTGAATTCTTCTCAACTGACAAACGTATGTTTGGTCTGCTGATGGAAGCTGAAGTAAGCAATGCAGAAAAAGTACTGCATGGTTCAGAAAAACCTTTCACCGCTATCCTGGGTGGTGCTAAGGTGAGCGACAAAATCCTGATCATCGAAAACCTGATGGAAAAAGCTAATAACATCATCATCGGTGGTGGTATGGCTTATACTTTCCTGAAAGCGCAGGGTAAGGAAATCGGTAGCTCTCTGTGCGAAAATGAGAAACTGGACCTGGCACTGGACCTGCTCGCTAAAGCTAAGGCAAAAGGGGTACAGCTGATCCTGCCTGTTGATTCTATCGCTGCTGATAAATTTGCAGCTGATGCCAACACCCAGGAAGTTAGCAATGATAACATCCCAGCTGGTTGGATGGGTCTGGACATCGGACCTAAATCCGTAGCTATCTTCAGCGAAACGATTCAACAGTCTAAAACCATCCTGTGGAATGGTCCTATGGGCGTATTCGAAATGAAGGCTTTCCAGAATGGTACCAAATCTGTAGCTGATGCCATCGTTCTGGCTACAGCACAGGGTGCATTCTCGCTGGTAGGTGGTGGCGACTCTGTTGCTGCTGTGAACCAGTTTGGCCTGGCTGACAAAGTTAGCTATGTATCTACTGGTGGTGGTGCTATGCTGGAGTATTTCGAAGGAAAGACCCTGCCTGGTATTGCTGCTGTAAAAGCATAATTATTATTGAGTTTTTTAGATAACAAAGACACCTGGTGCTAAAAACATCAGGTGTCTTTGTTTTTTGGAATGGGCAGAAAGTTTTTTATTATCTTGATGGAATGAGTAAACTAACGCGCCACCTCTATTTCCAGGTTATCATCGCCATCATCATCGGTATTCTCGTCGGCCACTACTATCCTCAAATCGCTCCTACAGGAGAATTGATCAGTACCGTCTTTATCAACCTGATAAAGATGCTGATTGCCCCCATCATCTTCCTTACCATTGTACTCGGCATTGCCAGAATGGGAGATATGAAGAAAGTAGGAAAGGTAGGTGGCAAAGCGTTACTCTATTTCGAAATCGTGACCACCCTCGCCATCACAATCGGCCTCCTTGTTGCGAACTATTTAAAACCTGGTAAAAGCATTGATTTTTCCAGTGTATCGGGTGCCGACATTGCAAAAGCGGCCAGGATCCAACAGGATGCAGCTGGCTTTAGCTGGACGGAATTCCTGCTCCATATTGTTCCTGCCAATGCTGTAGAAGCCTTTGCCAAAGGCGAAATTATCCAGGTTCTGGTATTTGCTATTTTTTTTGGCTACGGTATTACAAAACTGAATGGAAAGGGTGATGGCCTCCTGAATACTTTCGAGCGCATTTCAGAAGTCTTTTTCAATATCCTCAAGTTTATCATGAAACTCGCGCCTATTGGTGCTTTTGGAGGAATGGCTTTTACCATTGGGAAGTTCGGCCTCAAAGCCCTGCACCCCATGATCTCACTCATGCTCTGTGTATACCTGACTATGTTCCTGTTCATCTTCATCGTACTGGGAACGATCGCGTATCTGTACAAATTCAGCCTCTGGAAATACCTCAAATTTATAAGTAACGAACTCCTGATCGTACTGGGTACATCCAGTTCCGAATCTGCCCTGCCGGGTATTATGGAGAAACTGGAAAAAATGGGTTGCCATAAAGAGGTTGTAGGCCTCGTTATCCCCGCAGGTTATTCTTTTAACCTGGATGGTACGAGTATATACCTCAGTATGTCTATGATCTTCCTGGCACAGGCAGCAAAAGTAGACCTGAGCATCTGGCAGGAGTTAACCATCATCGGCATCCTGATGATCACTTCCAAAGGAGCTGCAGGTGTAACTGGCAGCGGTTTTATCGTACTCGCCTCCACACTGGCTGTTATCAAAGTGATCCCTGCGGAAGGTCTTGCACTCCTGATAGGAGTTGACCGTTTTATGAGTGAAGCCAGGGCGATTACAAACCTGATCGGTAATGGTGTCGCCACTATCGTGATGGCAAAAAGTGAAAAAGCTTTTGATGAAGAAAAGTATAAGCTGGCTGTAGGTGTTCAGTAATATTAGTTACTTTTAGTTCCCACTTATGAATATGAAGTACTGCTTTGCTGCTTTTATATTCTGTCTGCTGACAATATATAGCTATTCTGTGCGTGCACAGGAGTCGACACTTTCATATTCATTCCGCCACCTGGATCTCAACGATGGGCTGGCCAGTAATCACGTATCAGCTATCTTACAGGACCGCAAAGGGTTTATCTGGATTGCCAGCACGGCATTGCAACGTTATGATGGGAGTAACCTGATCACCATTGCCAGCTTTGACAAGGTACCCGGCTCTATTTATTATGACGATATCTGCCTGTGTGAAGATAAAAAAGGAAGGATCTGGATGGGGGCTCCGGACAACATTCGTTTTTATGATCCTGTCACTTCCAAAGTAAAGGTCCTGAAAATGGATATGCTCCCTGTGGGCACCGGCAATGTATATTGTAGTCATATTATACAGGATCATGCTGGCGTGATCTGGGTCACCACTCAGGAAGGATTATATCGCTATGATGAACCGTCTTCCACCTTCGTTATTCCCAAAGAAGTACCCGAAGCACAGCGAACTGAAATGTACAGCGCCATTACTGAAGATATTAAAGGTAACCTCTGGATCAGTGGCAGGAAAGGTATCTACATGCTGAGTGCCGACCGGAAACACCTGTACGGCAGAAATAACAATCCTCTACAGATTCCCCTGCTAAATACACTGGGTAGCGTTAAGCAGTTTTTCATCGATAGCCACGAACGGCTCTGGGTTGCAGATAGGCTTGGCGACACACTCTACTGCTATATACCCGCACAAAACCAGTTGAAAGGCTGGCCCTTCAGGATTAATCAACCTCCTGAAGGGAATATGGTCACCGACATTACTGAAGACAAAGACAACCAGATATGGGTAGCAACGGAACTGGGCGGCATCTACCGCTATGATGAAAAGGCAAACGATTTCCACCTCAACATTCGCGCGAATAACGAAGACGATAAAAGATTCCACTACGACTTTGAAGTCAATTGTTTCCTGAATGACAGAGATGGCCGTCTATGGATAGGTACTGACAGGGGATTAAATATTCTGAATCCTCCTGATCCGGCGTTTCGCATCATGGATCAGCGGGATCCCAATGCAAAATTGCCCCAGGCAGAAGTGACCGGTCTTTTCCAGGATAATAAGGGAAATATCTATGCAGGTTATTGGGGCAAGGGCTTTAGCTGGCTCTCACCTGGTCTGCAGCTAAAAAAGCAGTTCCTCAAAGAAGTACCTGAGGAGCGGGGGCTGGTATGGAGTTTTGCCCAAATGCCGGATGACAAGGTGCTGGTAGGCCAGGAGAATGGCTGGTTATCAATATTTGATCCTAAGCAGGGGGAATTTGTAGCACAAAAACATAAAGATGTATTTGGTGATCAGACACTCATGACCATGCTACCGGAAAATGATACCACCGTGTGGATAGGGTTGTATAAAAAAGGACTGGTACGCTGGAACCCTGTAACAGATACATTTATGGCCTGTCAGAACCTGCTGAACAAAATCCGGCATCCTATTACGGTGATGGATATAGCGAGGCAGGGAGACAGTATATTATGGCTCGCTACCAGTGATGCTGGTTTGATCCGGTATAATCATATTACCCAGAAGATAGTGTCTCGGGAGCTGTTTCCCTACGCACATTTATCTGTCAGTAATATCACCTGTCTGAAACTGCTGGATGATACGATGCTCGTAGCAGGTACAGAACATGGTTTGTGGGTATACAATATTCATAATCATACAGCCGATCCATTACTGATCAATGGCGACCTGTTTGACGAGTGGGTACTAAGCATGTTACCTTCAGGCAATAAGGGTTTGTGGTTTACTACCCCATATGGGTTTTATCGTTTTAACAGACGGAATTCCGGTCTGGAAACCTTTGTACAGACAGGACAGATCATAGATAACAACCGGAAGGTGAGAAGACGGATCGTACGCTTGGCAGATGGCCGGTTGATGATAGGGGCCTCCGATCATTTTGTGATATTGGATACGGCCGCATTGAAAGTCGCACCTTCGCCACCCAATGTGACCATTATCAATTTCAGGGCCATAGACAGCAGTATACAGCTGAGTACCCTGTATGACAAAAATGTACCGCTGGCACTGAATCATCGTCAGAACTTTATCAACATTGAATTCAAAAGTCTGCAATATCACCATGAAGCCATCCGCTATTTTTATCAATTGGATGGTGTAGATGAAGACTGGGTACAGGCCAATGGTCTGCTGGTAGCCAGGTATACGAATCTGCCTCCTGGTAGTTATGTGTTCAGGGTACGAAGTATGAACACTGCCGGCACTTTTTCATCGGGTATAACGACATTGTATTTTAATATCCTGCCTGCTTTCTGGCAAACTACCTGGTTCCGTATGTTGGGGCTGCTGCTGGTAGTGGCGATCATCTATACTTATTTCAGGATAAGAATCTACCTGATCAAAAGAGAAGCCCGCCGCCGTACAGAAATAGAGCAACAGATAGCCCAGCTGGAAATGAAAGCCCTCCGGGCACAAATGAATCCGCACTTCATTTTCAATGCCCTGAACTCTATTCAGACATTTATGATGAAGCGTGAAACAGAGCAGGCGCTTTCTTACCTGAATCGTTTTGCAAGACTGATCAGGAATGTACTGGATAGCTCACAGCTGAATAGTATCCCTATTTCCAAAGAGATCAGGATGATTGAAAACTACATAGAGCTGGAAAAGTTACGTTTTGCGGATCAATTTGATTGTGATATACGTGTAGATGCCGCACTGGATCCTGATTTTACAGATATCCCTACCATGATTTTACAACCCTTTGTGGAGAATGCCATCTGGCATGGGTTACTGCACAAAAAGGAAAGGGGTAAACTCACTATTATATTCACGAAAGAAATAGATCGGGTACTATGTATTATTGAAGATGACGGTATAGGCAGGGAAAGGTCGGCAGCATTGAAGCAACAAACTGGCGATGAGCATCATTCCAGGGGGATACAAATAACACGTGACAGGCTGACTTTGTACAACAAACGATTTAACCTGGATATGACCTTTGATATAGAAGATTTGCCATCAGGCACGAGAGTGAATGTATGGTTTCCCCTCGACGAAGAATAAAAGCATTCATGAAAAGCGGAGATTTATCAACGGGTATAAAAACCATTTTCAGAAGAAAAGGGAATTACAATACTGTAACCCCCTTTTCAATTATTTTACCAGCTGCCGCTTGCACCACCTCCGCTACCGGAGCCTCCACCGAAGCCGCCAAAGCCGCCTCCTCCTCCGCCACCGCCCCAGCTGCCTCCACGGCTACTGCCGCCAAAGACTGCCGGGCCAATCCAACCTGTCCATCCACGACGACTAAATGTATTACCACCACCGCCACCGCGATTATTCAGGATCGAAATGATCACTACAATTATGATGATCAGTATAACCAGACCTGGTGCATTGCTACCGTCTTTTGCCCTGTTGGGGGTGCCTTTGTATTCTCCTTTCGACGCTTCAACGATCCTGTCTATCGCTTCATCAAAACCCTGATAGTAATTGCCGGCTTTGAAGTTTGGTTTAATGTTCTCATCGATGATGCGGTTAGCGATAGCATCTGGTACTACGCCTTCCATACCGGTGCCGACTTCGATACGAATCTTTCTGTCGTCTATGGCTGCCAGTATCAGTATACCATTGTTTTTCTCTTTGGTACCGATACCCCAGTCACGGAGTATAGCCAGACCTACTTCGGCAATGTCCCTTCCATTGGTAGAAGGGATGGTCACAATGGCGATCTGTGTAGAAGTGGTATCGTTGTACTCTAACAGTTTGTTTTCCAGTGTGGCTACCTGATCGCTTTGCAGCACGCCTGCCAGGTCATTCACCAGCCGGGGTGGATTTGGGCGGGGAGGAATCTTTAATTCCTGTGCCTGTACCATTCCCAGGGCTAAGAAGAAACCTAAAAGCAGGCAATATACTTGCCTCATCTTAATTATTTTTATTGACCTCATCTCCCTACTACAATGTCGTCCGGTAATTCGTTAATGTCATCTCCTTCATGTGGAAAGTGTTTACACAGCGCTTCGCCTATTTCACCGATGCAGGCTTCGATACCTGTTACCACCTGGTTTTTGGCAAAATGTGCCAGCATGCTTTTTGTTTTCTCTTTCCAGAAATCTTTACCCACTTTTTCATGAATGCCTTTATCCCCGGCTATAGCATACTGTTTATCTTTCAGTGCAAAATAGAGGAGCACTCCATTGCGAAACCTTGTTTTCTCCAGGCCCAGTTGAATGAATATCTCCTGTGCCCTGTCTATGGGATCAACAAATTTGCAACGGCTTTCGACAAATACCCGGATTTCTCCGCTGGTCATTCTTTCCGCATTCCGGATCGCTTGCACCAGTTGCTGTTTTTCTGCTTCAGTGAGCAGTTCTTTTTTAGGGAATAAACGCATAGAAGAATGGGCTATTTGATATTAAAACTGCACCTTAGGAGCATTTTCAGAACCTTTATCGGCCATATAGTATTCTTTGGCTTTGAAACCACCGAAACCAGCTACGATATTGTTAGGAAAAGTGCTGACAGTGGCATTAAAGCTTTCCACAGCTGTGGTAAAGTCATTACGTGCTACGGTGATGCGGTTCTCAGTGCCTTCTAGTTGTGCCTGCAGGTCACGGAAGTTCTGGTTAGCTTTCAGTTCAGGATAAGCTTCTGATACAGCCAGCAGTCTGCCCAGTGCTGTACTCAGCTGACCTTGTGCTGCCTGGTACTGTTGTACTTTTTCAGGAGTCAGGTCTTCACCTTTGATGGTGATCTGGGTAGCTTTTGCTCTTGCTTCCATTACCTGTGTGAGGGTTTCTTTCTCAAAGTTAGCTGCACCTTTAACAGTCGAAACCAGATTAGGGATCAGATCAGCTCTGCGCTGATACTGTGCTTCCACATTGCTCCACTTGCTTTTTACTGCCTGATCCTGACGTACGATGTTATTGTATTTGGATACACCACAGCCTCCAAAGATTAATACTACAACAAGAATAATGATCAGTGTGAGCGTACTCTTTTTCATTTGTGCTAAGATTTATTTACTATATAACAATGTTAATGCCTGTTTATATTGCCCTGATTTTCTGTAAATTAGTATAGTGAGTAATAACAGGCGTATTCAAACCTACAAGAAATTACGCAAAGTACAAGGAGTTATTATGCTAATGCCTGCTAACCAGCTCACTGAACAATAACCGCAGGAACGATAAAAGGAGTTTATTTTACTTTCACAAGAAAGATATAGGCATTGGTGAAAAAATCAGTCAGCAAATGTAGGTTTCTCTATAATTTTGGTGGTATTTGCTTATTGTAAATATCGTTAAGAATACTTTCATTCGTTTGTAACGCCGCTATTGTTAATTTAAAGGTATTTAAGTCTGCTTCAATGAGTGCACAACACATCCATATTCTGTATATAGATGATGAGATACACAACTTAAATGCGTTCAAAGCATCTTTCCGTAGGCTTTACACGATATTTACGGCAAGTTCGGCTGAGGAAGCAGAGAAAGTGTTGGAAAAGGAAGAAGTCCACATCATCATTTCAGATCAGCGGATGCCCAGGATGACCGGGATTGAATTTTTTGAGTCTATCCTTGACAGGTATTCTGAGCCCATCCGAATTTTACTGACAGGTTATGCAGACATCAATGCGGTTATTGATGCCATCAACAAGGGTCAGGTGTATAAGTATTTTTCCAAGCCGTGGAATGACGAGGATCTTCGTCACAACATAGAAAAGGCATTTGAAGTCTATGCCCTCCGTAAAGAGAACAAGGAATTAACAGCAAAGTTGCTGGATGTAAATGAGAAGCTGGAGTTCCTGCTCCGTCAAAAGCTCATTTCTTAATGATGAAGTGTATCGTGTTGTCGTATATCTGATAATCCAACTTTAATTGTTTACAGATCTCGTCAAGAAAATCTTCAACCTTTTTATCTTTTTCAAGGCTGCCTGAGAAGTGTGTATTTACAAGTGAAGGCGCTGCTGAAAAGTCCAGTTTGAGTCCAAACCAGCGTTGTAATACAGGTCTCAGTTCTTCCAATGGCCTGTTGCGGAAGCGATAAACGCCTTCCCTCCAACCCAGGGTTACTGTTTCATCGAAACGTTTTACCTTGAACCGCTCGCCGGGATGATAGATTGCCTCAAATCCGGGCTTAAGCGTTACATCAAGACTATCTCCTACATCTGTCACCACTGTACCTTGTACCAGAGAGGTTGTAACAGTATTGTTATCATAGGAATTGACGTTGAAAGCCGTACCCAGTGCTATCACGGAGGTAATTCCTGTGTGAACAATAAACGGTCTTTCAGGATTATGTGCTACCGTAAAGTAAGCTTCTCCTTCCAGGTATACTTCCCTGGTTCTGCCCGGGAAGATGAATGGGAAACGGAGGGTGGAGCTGGCATTGAGATGTACTTCCGTACCATCTGCCAGTTCAATATGATAATCCTGCATGGGGGGTACCGTGAGTGTATTCCATTCCAGCGATTTGCTCTGGTAAATGGTATCCGGACGGATGTTTTTAATAGCGATGGTCCCTGAATCGCCTGTTACCTTAATGGCGGTATCAGTTACTTGGTTGTCAGCTACTGCGGAAGGTGCAGGCACTGAGAAGGTAGGTACGCCTGCCATTTGTGGGAATATAATGCGATAATGGTTGGCTGTTTGATGAGGTAGCTGTTGTTTTACAGGCAAAAAGAAATATGCCCCTGCGGTGGCGCCGATGGCAAATAAAATAGCTGCCGCTACCCGTACTTTCTTCAGGTAAGTCAATACCCTGAGGTGTACTGGTGTTGGTTCCAGGATGGCTTTTACCTTCAGCCAGTCGGATTCTATCTGAAGGTCTTCCAGGAATGCATTGTCTGTGTACAATATGGCCTCTTCATATTCCTGCCAGCAGCGGCGCACATTTTCATTATTGTGCATTTCTTTTTGCAGCAGCTTGTCTTCCACTTCAGTTAAATCGCCAAGTTGCTTACGCAGTAGTAAACTGTAGATATACTCTTGGTCGTATTTCATTTTATTATGGTAGTGGTTACGAGGGTTTTTAAGATAATAATTAAGTTGAGTCTTGGTTTTATATGTTTCGTCATAGCCGGGTTATCTTTCAATAGCCATGATCAAAGGTGTTGAAATCGACGTCGGTACCAATGCCGGCCCCGTTTCGCAGGGTGGACAGGGTGCCTTGTTTTGCTGTGCGGCAACGGCGGCATTTTCCTGCAGCAGACGGCATCTGGCGTCAATAAGTTGATAGAAAAAGCCCCCAGGGGCATGTTCTATCTGCTGATATTGCCGGGTCTTCCATACTTCTATAAATATCTTTTGTACTAGCTCTCTTGCCTCGTCCATATTCCCCAACATTGTACTGGCTTTCAGGCAGAGGGGTTTGTAGTATTTCATAAAGAAGTATTGATAGGCCTCCAGGGTATTATCCTTCTTTAAGACGGATAACATAGCGGTATCCTCGCTGGTAATCATATGAATAAGGTTATTTTGCGGTTAGTGAGTCTTCTTCTTCTTTTGTGCGCTGGATATCTGTCCCCAATACGCTTTAAATTTCGATAGAAAGAAGGAGAAATTCGTTAACGCCATGTTAATGAAATCCGATTTTTCTGGTTCCCTATATTTAGACTTTCCCTTAAATTGCAGCTTTCTAAAGAAAAACTTAGTGGAATATGCAAGTTTGGAAAGACTATCAGACAAAGAATAAAGAACGTTTTCTGGAAGAATTGCTGGCTTTGCTGCGCATCCCTTCCGTGAGCGCAGACTCCCGTTTTAACAAAGATGTAGCGGACTGCGCCGAAGCGGTAAAACAACGCCTGATTGAAGCAGGTGCTGACAATGTAGAAGTTTGCCCTACTGCCGGACACCCAATCGTATACGGAGAAAAAATCATCGATGCGGCTCTCCCGACCGTATTGGTATATGGTCATTACGATGTACAGCCTGCCGATCCCCTGGAACTGTGGGATAGCGGTCCGTTCGAACCTGTAATCAAAGACGAAAAGATCTATGCCCGCGGTTCTGCGGACGACAAAGGGCAGTTCTATATGCATGTGAAGGCGTTCGAAACGATGATGAATACCAACTCCGTACCCTGCAATATCAAGTTTATGATTGAAGGAGAGGAGGAAGTAGGCTCTGCGAACCTGGGTATCTTTATTAAGGAAAATAAAGAAAGACTGAAAGCAGATGTGGTGCTCATTTCTGATACCTCCATGCTTAGCCTGGAAAATCCTAGCCTGGATACCGGCTTACGTGGTCTGTCTTATATGGAAGTAGAGGTAACCGGCCCTAATCGTGACCTGCACAGTGGCGTATATGGCGGCGCTGTTGCCAACCCTGCTACCATCCTTTGCCAGATGATTGCGTCCCTCCATGACGAAAATAACCATATTACTATCCCTGGTTTCTACGACAACGTACAGGAACTGAGCAAGGAAGACAGAGCTGCCCTGAATGCAGCACCGTTCGACGAAGCTGATTACAAAAAAGACCTGGGTGTAGATGAACTGTGGGGTGAGAAGGGATATTCTTCTATCGAGCGCACCGGTATCCGTCCTACCCTGGAGGTAAACGGTATCTGGGGTGGCTATACCGGCGAAGGTTCCAAAACCGTATTGCCTTCAAAAGCACACGCCAAGATCTCTATGCGCCTGGTACCTAACCAGGACTGGATCCAGATTTCCGACCTGTTCAAAGCTCATTTTGAGAAGATTGCGCCTAAGTCAGTAAAGGTAAAGGTTACTGCTCACCACGGTGGTAGCCCGTATGTAACACCTACTGACCACGTGGCATTCAAGGCAGCAAGCGAAGCGATCAAGGAAACTTTTGGTAAATCTCCAATTCCTGTACGCGGTGGCGGTAGTATTCCTATTGTAGCACTGTTTGAAAAAGAACTTGGACTGAAGACCATCCTGATGGGCTTTGGATTAGATAGTGACAACCTGCACTCTCCAAATGAGAAGTATGGTCTGGCTAACTATTATAAAGGAATAGAAACCATTCCTTATTTCCACAAGTTTTTTGCGGAAATGAATAAGAAATAATTATGCAGAATACAGAGAAACTGCGCCTGGACAAGTATCTCTGGGCGATCAGGATATTTAAAACCCGCTCACAGGCCTCCACGGCCTGTGAAGGCGGGAAAGTGAAGATGAATGGGAACTCCGTAAAAGCTGCACGCGCAGTTGGTGTCGGAGACAAATATGAAATCAGGTCAGAATCCCGGAAATGGGTGATTGAGGTGGTGAGCTTAATAGCCAACAGGGTACAATATGCTGAAGCTATTAAGCATTACGTTGATCTCACTCCCGAAGAAGACCAGGAGATGAACCAGCGGATTGCCGCCAGCTTCCATACCGGTAAGCGTCCGAGCAAGATCGGCCGCCCTACCAAAAAGGAAAGGAGGGACCTGGATGGTTTCATGACCAACGAGGATGAGGAACAACAACAATAAAGATTGAGGCCCGGGCTACAGCCCGGGCCTCAATCTTTATACATAAACTTTGGAATTTGCTTAGTAAATTCGCATCCTCTAAAATTACCTTTCAATAAATGCCTAAGCAAAGCGACGTTTTGTCTACTGACTTCCTTGTCAAAGTAGCGGAAGAATTTGGAACTCCGGTATATATATACCATGCGGAAAAGATTGCCATCCAGTACGAAAAGTTAAAGGACGCCTTCCAAAAGACGGACGCACGCTTTTTCTATGCCTGTAAGGCGCTCACCAACATCAACATCCTGAAGTACATCAACTCCCTGGGCTGCGGTCTGGACACCGTGTCTATCAACGAAGTCCAACTCGGTCTCAAGGCAGGATTCGAACCTAAAAACATCATCTTTACCCCTAACTGCGTAGACCTCGACGAAATCGTAGCTGCCAAGGACCTGGGTGTAAACATCAATATCGACAACATCTCCATCCTGGAGCAATTTGGCAACCGCTTTGGTGACTCTTACCCAATCTGCATCCGCCTGAACCCACACATCATGGCTGGCGGTAACTACAAGATCTCCACAGGTCACGTAGACAGTAAGTTCGGTATCTCCATCCACCAGATCCGCCACATTGAGCGCATCGTAAAGAGCACCAAACTGAAAGTAACCGGCCTGCATATGCACACCGGCTCTGAAATCAAGGATGTAGATGTATTCCTCCGTGGGGTAGATATTATGTTCGAACTGGCAGTGAACTTCCCTGACCTGGAATTCATCGACCTGGGTAGCGGCTTCAAAGTGGCTTACCAACAGGGCGACCCTGAAACCGACATCCAGCTGCTGGGCAAAAAGCTTTCCGACGCTTTCAACAAGTTCAGCAAAACATACAACCGCCCTCTGCAGGTATGGTTCGAACCGGGTAAATTCCTGGTAAGCCAGAGCGGTTACTTCGTGGTAAAAGCAAATGTGATCAAGCAGACCACTGCTACCGTGTTCGTAGGTGTGAACTCAGGTTTCAACCACCTGATCCGCCCAATGTTCTACGATGCTTTCCACCTGATCAAAAACATCTCTAATCCAAAAGGAACCGAACGGATCTATACCGTAGTAGGTAACATCTGCGAAACGGATACTTTCGGCTGGGATCGTAAACTGAACGAAGTAAAAGAAGGCGATCTGCTGGTATTCTACAACGCAGGAGCTTACGGGTTTGAAATGTCTTCCAACTTCAACTCCCGTTTCAAACCTGCCGAAGTGCTGATAAAAGATGGTAAAGCCCAACTCATCCGCAGAAGGGATACTTTCGACGACCTGCTAAAAAATCAGATCGAGTTATAATTTGAATAATTTACAGATTAGATTATATTTATAGGTCTGCCGGATTGGCAGACCTATAACTTTTTATGGCGAAAATTGTGGTTTTGCATTAAATTTGCTCTTAATAATCAACCACAACCTCTCTGCTTAATCCTGCACGCTGTTATTCACTGAATGTAACTTTTACAATTTTTCATCTGTCCATTCGTCATATAACTAGATGAGTCATTTTTACATATTTTAGATTATGAAAGTTTTAACTGCCGGTCCTGATCAATTAAAGGATGAGGCACTGATAGAATCCCATATTTCCTTCGCGCCTTATGTCAAGTTCCTGAAGGAAAAAGCGGCCAGTAAATCAGATAGCAGGGCGGCGTATTATAAAAAGATCGCTGAACGATTTGAAAGTAACCCCGCGCTACTTGGTCCTATAGCCGGTGCAGATGACCTGTCCGCCTACCAGGAGTATATCGACCTCATTATTGCTACAATATTTCCTATCACTTCTGATATGGACAAGGATATCTATGGTATTGGTGTCCCCCAGAAGTTTGCTATATTTTATTACTCCGACCTCTTCAAGAATATCTTTGCCGGTAACGGCGAAAGAATGCTGGAAGTACCTAAAGGGATTTCAGTAGATAAGGTGAAGAAGGATAAACTGGAATGGCTGTATAAGCTGATCCTGGAGAAAGCATATGGTTTTCCCGTTACTTACCAGAACGAGATCATCCACCATATCAACATGCCCGACAGCAAAGGGGGCAAGAGATATGTGAAGGTGAATGTAGACCCTCGTTTCGTGGAAGTAAAAGTAAAAGGTGAGCTGCCTCCGCTTACATACGATACTGTATGTATGAAAAAGTTCAGCCCCGAAGGTCTGAAAGAAATTCTGCCACTGGATAATTTCGTCCTCGAAGGATTTGTGATCTGGACATTACAGGATGTAACCAAAGATGAGGTGCAGAATGTAATGAAGAACCTGATCCTGAATATGCACGAGGGCAACGAAAGACGTACCTACCGCCGTATGGAGGAAGAAGTACAGGCACTGATGGAAGATACTGACCTGAGTGTGCACGTGGTACCTATTCCAAAGATCAATGGTCGCTATGTGTTGGAATGTGAACAATGCGAGAGTGGCGTGACCCTGGGCGTAACTGGTAGCGAAAAACAGCAGCAACAGCTGTTTCAGCAACTGATCCAGTACCTGGGTCAGAACAAAACGCCACTTTTGCTGCCCGTGGTGACAGAGAGTTCTCTCTATGCATATCCATTCCTGCGCTACCTGCCGCTCAAGGGCATCAATAGCTTTGTACTGGTACCTATATGGCACGAGGATACCCTGCTGGGTATCGTAGAACTGGCCTCCGGCACCCCTAACAAGATCACTGCTGAAACACTGGCACAAGCCATGCCGGCATATCCATTGTTAGTGATGTTGCTGAACAGAGGTGCTGATATCACATCGAACCGAATCACCCAGGTCATCAAGGAGCAGTTCACTGCCCTGCAACCTTCTGTGGAATGGAAGTTCATCGACGCAGCATGGCATTATCTGCACACACCAAAAGCCAAAAGAAAAGACATCGGCAACATTGCGTTTGAAGATGTCTATCCATTATATGGCGCTGTAGACATCCGGAATTCTTCTACCGAACGTAGCAATGCGATCCACGAAGACCTCCGTGAACAGCTGCTCCTGATCCGGGAAACCCTGGACCACATTGGCAACACCATCTACCTGCCATTGCTGGAAGAGCTGAAGTTCAAGAACGATGAGCTCATTACCGGTATCACCAGTGGTATGCTCTCAGAAGATGAACTGCGTACAAATAACTACCTGGACGAAGAAATCGGCCCATTGTTCCGTCACCTGCACGAAAGTCATCCTGAACTGCAGCCGGCACTGGAACGCTACTTCTCCCTGGTAGACCAGACAGAAGGCCATATTCAGCACCATCGCCAGGATTATGAAGATAGTCTGGCTATGATCAACGCTGAACTGAACCAATACCTGGACAAAGAGAAAGAAAACATACAACACTCCTTCCCATGCTACTTCGAAAAGTATCGTACGGATGGGGTAGAGTACAATATCTATATAGGACAGGCTATTGCGCAAACCCGCAAGTTCGACCTGCTCTACCTGCGTAACCTGCGCCTGTGGCAGATACAGTCTATGGCAGACATTGCAAGACTCACCAACAAGTTGATTCCTACACTGAAGGTGCCTTTGCAAACTACCCAGCTGGTACTGGCCCACAGCAATCCGATCGACATCAGCTTCAGGCAGGATGAGCGCCGCTTCGATGTAGAAGGCGCTTACAACATCCGTTATGAAATACTGAAGAAGAGGATTGATAAGGTGCACATCCGCCAGACAGGCAAACGCCTCACCCAACCGGGTACCATTGCAATCGTGTATGCTTATGCGAAAGAGATGGAAGAATACCTGAAGTACATCACCTTCCTGCAGAATAAAAACATCCTGCTGCCAGATGTAGAAATGCTGGACCTGGAAGACCTGCAAGGGGTAAGCGGTCTGAGAGCGCTAAGAGTAAAAGTAAATATGGAAGCATAAAAAAAGGGAGCATCATTAATAAATGACACTCCCGGGAATTGTATAAAAATAAAAGAGGGTGTAACAAACGTTACAACCTCTTTTTATTATCAGAACCTGAATCCAAATGTGATATAAGGTAACACCTCCTCTTCAGATCTACCTACCGTCGCTGTGAGTATCAGCATATTCACCGGACTGAAATAGATACCTCCACCATATCCATCATGCCATGCAGAAGATTTCTCTCCACTCTTCCATACCCTGCCCACATCATTGAAGGCTAATAAACCTACAGTAGCCGGGAACAGGTAAGATCGGAATTCAAACAGTTTTAATCGCAGCTCAGTATTATTGAATGCCATGGCATCGCCGGCAAAGCGGTAGTTACGATAACCACGCAGGTTTTGCACGCCTCCTAAATACATAGCCTGGAAATATTCATAATGGCCCCATAGCTTACCACCACCAAATCTTGTGACCAGTACCAGGTTAGCCGGTGTGCTAAAGCTGGTGTAGATACTCATGTCCGTAGACAGTTGCAGGTAATGGCGCTGTTGTTCATTCAAACCCTGGTTACCATGTAAGGTGGTATTCCAGTAGAAACCTCTGGTAGGTGCAATAGCATTATTACGGGTATCGATCTGGTAACCCAGTTTCAAACCTGCGTAATATTTGCCCTGATATACAGACAGAGAGTCGAGTCCATTCTTATCAAAGTCCTCTATGATCCTGCCTTTGGTCGCATCCTTATCCAATGTATAATAAGTAAAAGTAGGTCCGTAGATCAGCTGGAACTTGTTGGACAGGTTCGTTTTGAACAGGGGTTCTACATTATACAGGCTGAAACGGGTACGATAATATTTGATCTTCAGGTCTTTCTCAAACACGGTTTCATTACCGTAACCAAAGAAGTTGATGGTATTGTTAGGAGCCTTTGCAGTGGCTGTCAATGCCAGATCGGTATTCCCGATTACATCCGTGAATTCACCCATGTAGCGGAACTGCCAGGCATTTGTACCCAGGCTATGACCTGCCATCACCGTTTGTCTGGAAGCAAATGGTCGCTTGCGGAAACCTTGTTTGGTGTACTGGAAACCTGCACCCAGTGACAATCCATCATCGCTGTTGAAGCCCGCGGTCGCCAGTGGCATCAGTTTATCATAGATATATAACAGTGGCGTACGTTCATATTTGATATTGTCCGGATTGTAAGAAAGGATCTTACGTTCATTACCTGCCAGTGCAAAAGTATCGGCACCATCGCGTTTCTCATAGATGCGGATATGATTGCCTGCATACTGAGTGGTATTGTCTCTATAAGTATCATTGTCTTTACCACCGATAATGCGGATGTGAATAGGCGTAAAATAATCTCCTTTGATGTCGAACTTATCTTCACCACCCAGACCAAAGATCCTTATTTCTCTCGTGACCTTCGGATCAAAGGTGCGGGAGTAGATGTTTTGTTGTACCTCCCCTTTTTTGCTGATCTTATTTACATTCAGGGATACCGATCCATCTTGTTGTCTTTCGATAGTAAACAGTTCATCTTTTTTTGTACCTGTTACATCTACATCCTTTGACAGGAATCGGTAAAGGTCAAGGGAAGCAGTTTCCAGTTTATCACGACGGGCAATGAGGGTACGATACGTAAAGTCACCTACATTCTTCTGCACAGTATCCGGGAAACGGGCTACTGCAGCAGCGATCACGGAATCAGGGAGACTCAGTACCAGCTCGTGGCTGATATCTTTCCATTTCTTTTCATCGATCTCATTCATGAAAGAACGGTCAAACGGCTGTGCAGATGGGTTCTGATATTCGATGTTCGGGAAGTAAGGTTTGAAACCCTGGAACTTCGGCATCACCCATTTTCTGGCAGCGATGGCGGTGATCACACCCTGGTTTACAAAGAAGGCCTGGTCACGATCGCGAGGCACAGGATAGTATTCTTTGGTATCCCGTTTCTTGTGTTTCTTCACTCCCCATCTCCACTGGTCATCATGTCGATCCCAGTCAGCCATTAGCAGATCCAGCATACGGGCGCGGGCTACTGCTTCCTGGTCGATGGTGTTATCATTGTCACCATGTATTTGTTCCAATACCTTGATGGTATTGTATGTTTTGCCTTTCACAACAGGTTCTCTTTCTTCAAAAAGATACACATCATCACCATGGGTGCTGGCATAGATACCGAGAGAAGTATCTTTCGGTAAGTAAACAAACGTCGGATTGGTATGCGGAACGCCTGCTGCCTCCGCCAGTCTGGCCACAGCCATAGTAGCATATGGATTGGAGGCAGAGATCTGGTCCTGTACTACATCTTTTGCAATGGTGTTTTTCAGTTCAGGAGGAATCGCTTTCTCGGGGTATTTCTTTACAGATCGTAAAACCCATTCTGTACCTGATTTATCTTCCAGGCGGAGAGAGAGGGTTTGCATACCACCACCTCTCTGCAATATTTTCAGACCGCCTTTTTCTTTGTTGATATCGAGTACGGGAAAGTTAACAGGGGCCGCCCATACATCGCGATAGTTCTTACCCAGTAACCAATAGTGAATACCTGTTTTGTGGATATATTGCGTATCCGCAGGCAAAGTCACGAATGGGGGTAATTCTTTTGCAGTAGGACTTGCATTGGCTAGTTGTTCAGAACGAATATCCTGTATGTTGAAAAGGTTGCTGGCAAATGAAGGACCATCGGGTTTATCTACAGTATAATATTGTACGGTGATAGCCCCATTCTTTGAAATCTCCAGTGCGGCATAGCCATTCTCGTTACTGGCATAGAGAGACTTCGCACCCTTTTTCACACGGCTTTCTTTTGCTCCACTGCCACTGCCGATATAGTAGTTCTCTTTGTCTTTGATGAACTGTAAAGCATGGTCATGGCCTGCTACGAAAATTGCCGGACCATGTGATTTGAAGGCTGCTTCCACACCATTTACCAGTTCCTGGTAGTCAGGATTTGGCAGATCTTCAGGTGTACCAAATACCCCACGGGTCAGGGGATAGATAGAACCTATCACCGGCAGTGGAATATACAATCCCTTGTTCAGATCAGTTAGTGGGAAGATGTGTTGCTTCAATGTATAATAACCACCGTGAATACCATAACTACGGAAAGGGTGATGGCTCGCAAAGATGACCAGCTTGTTCCGGTTACGGATTACGATATCACTCAATTCAGTCAGTACATCCTGTTTTGTTTTGAAATCGCAGGAAGACTCTGGTCCTGGTTTGGCATAGGGAAACAACCACCATTCGGTATCCATGATCACGAGGGTAATGTTCTTATCCAGGGACACTTCTATAGGACCTGGGCAACCGTCTTTGGGCAGGAAGTTTACATTCGGCAGGTTCAATGAATCGACATACAGTTGTTCATTGATGATGGTTTGCCAGCCGTTTGGTTTTGACTTTTCCCAGTCATGATTACCGGGAATGAAGATAGCCTGCGTATTGGTATTGCGTACCAGGTTCACCTGGTAATCAAGTATCTCTTTGGAAAGTGGGTACCGGGTGCTGGTAGGGTCCGGCATCCCATAGGGGTATACGTTATCTCCCAGGTAAAGGACAGTATTTCTTGCATCCTGTAAGTCAAAGCGACTCTTTACAGCATCAATGACAGGGTTGTGTCCATCCTGATGCAGTTCGCCGGCATCCCCTATCAGGATGATCCTTCTGGCCAGTGTATCCTGCGCCTGTGCTGCAAAGGGTAGGAGAAGTATGGAGAGATGTAAAAGGTACTTCATCGTTACAGAGGTCTTTGGTTATATTTAAACTTAAGGATATTGGCCGACGATTCATCAGCTGATTCATTCGAAATATACATATCGCCATTCGGGGCAAAAGAAATGCCTTCCGGTTGTCGGAATATCGTATGTTTCAGATTATAGGCTTCCTGTACTTTTCCATCCAGGTCAGTGATCACTAACAGTCTATTTACAGCAGACATTATGTACAGCCGCTTTTCAATAGGGTGAATGGCAGCTGCTGATGGCTTGAACAGGGTCATTTTTTCGCCGCTAAGACGTTCAATATCTGCGATATTGATACGGTAGAATGGATTATCATCAAATGTCCATGTCTTCATATCAAAGCGGTAGGCGGTATTATAGCCCTTGTCCTTATCATCAGCACAGGCTTTGCAAATCATGATCATTCCATCATTGCGGGGATCATAGTAGAGGGTTTCAAACTCGTTTTTGCCATCTATTGGTAGTTTATAATTGATGGCATCAGTTGAGTCAGAAAAAAGACCTGTCACCTGATAGAGGTGCCCCTTGCTTTTCAGTACCAGCCAGTTTTTGCCGTCGGTAGCGAGGTCTTCATAATCCCCGCTCTTGTCGAATTTCCAGTTGGGGTAAGGCGTATTGCCTGTTAAATCGATAGAAAATACACGGCCCTGTTCATCGTTGATAGCCAGAATATGGTGTTCATCCGGCGCCAGTACAATGCCTGAAATCTCTTGCATGGACTGTCTTACATGAAACCGGGTGGGTTCCTCAAGTTTATATCCTTTCGGAGATTCGTATTTTTTATCCCTGTTGTTGTAATAATTACATGAAGTAAACAACAGGCAAACTATTAATAAATGTCGTAGAGTCATAAGATGAGCAGTATGGAGGAATAAAATTAACTCAAAAATGCAGTAACTTGCTGATCTCAGTTTAGCTTTTTTAACCAAGCCTTATGCAGACAAGTGTAATCATCGACGCCGCACAACAATATGTGACAACACAGTACCAGGATCATCCTCACCCCAATCTGGTGTACCATAACCTGGAACATACCAGACAGGTTGTTGCAGCAGCAGCGCAGATTTCAGCGCATTACCGGTTACAGGATACCGACCTTTTAGTCGTGTATATAGCCGCCTGGTTTCATGACCTGGGCTACCTGCTGGGGGAGTCTAAAACACATGAACAGACAGGTGCTTCGCTGGCCCGTAATTTTCTAAATGAACAAAAGGTACCGTTAAATATACAAGCGCAGGTGACTGGTTGTATTATGGCTACCAAAATGCCACAGGAACCGCACAACCTGCTGGAAGAGATCGTTTGTGATGCAGACCTCTTCAACTTTGGTACGAAGGAGTTCAGGAAGCGGACCAAGGTATTGCACCAGGAAATAGAGCTTACCCATGAGAAAGAGATTACTGGTGCTGATTGGACAGCAGGTACATTAAAACTGCTGGAAGGGCATCATTACCATACTGCTTACTGTCAGGCCCTCTTGCAGGAGCAAAAAGAAGAGAACATTGCATGGCTGAAAAAACGCCTGGAGAAACAGGAGGATAAAGCAGAGAAGAAGGGAGAGAAAAAAGGAGAGAAGTTAGAAGAAGTCGTTGCTAAGGAAAGTAAAAAGCTGAAAATCGATAAGCCGGAAAAGAATAACAAAGAACCGAAAGCCGGTAGAGGAGTGGAGACCATGTTCCGTACCACTTCCTCCAATCATATCCGGCTGAGTGCCATGGCCGACAGCAAGGCGCATATCATGATTTCGGTGAATTCTATCATTGTATCCGTGATACTCGGTGTGCTCTTCCGCAAGCTGGAAGACTATCCTAACCTGATCATCCCTTCAGTATTATTCCTCACTACAGGTGTGATCACCATTATCTTCTCAGTACTGGCTACCCGTCCAAATGTGAATAAAGGTAAGTTTATCAGGGAAGACATCGTCAATAAAAAGACAAACCTCCTCTTCTTTGGCAACTTCCATGAAATGGAGCTTGAGCAGTATAAATGGGGTATGACAGAGATGATGAAAGATAGCGATTACCTTTATGGCAGCATGATCCAGGATATCTACCACCTTGGGGTAGTACTGGGTAAAAAGTATAAACAACTGCGCATTGCGTACAACATATTTATGTTTGGTCTGATCATTTCAGTGTTGGCATTTGTGATAGCCGTGCTGTTCTTCCCTGTGCATAACTAAGTGATATATGAATACTCCACTGTATGACCGTGATCTGAGCTGGTTATCATTTAACTACAGGGTGCTGAGCATGGCCAAAGACCCTGCGGTGCCGCTATATGAGCGCATTCGCTTCCTGTCCATCTTCTCCTCGAACTTAGATGAGTTCTTCCGTGTACGTATGCCCGCTGTCATGGCAGTGAATAAACTGGTGCGCGACAATCCCGAAGTAGCAGGGGAAGAAACTCTCTCTACCGATACGCTTCCCATTATTCAACAGGAGATTAACAGACAGCTGGGAGAATTTGGGCATACCCTCACCCAACAACTCCTGCCTGCATTAAGAGATAACAGGGTTGATCTTTACTATAACCAGGAGATCCTCTCTTCGCACCTGTCTCCTATGCGGGAATACTTCCAGACAAAGATCCAGGGCTTTCTGCAGCCTTTTTGGCTGGACAAGAAAAAGCCCAAAGATGCATTTTTGGAGAATAACCAACTTTATCTGGTAGTATCCGTTTCTCCTGAAAACGAACCTGATCGTCTGCAATATGCAGTGGTCAATATTCCGAGCAGTGAACTGCCCCGTTTTTTTGAACTCCCACAAGTTCAGGATGTCAGCTACATCGTGATGCTGGACGACATTATCCGGGAAAATGTAGGCTGGCTGTTTCCGGGATATACTGTCAACGGTTGCTACAGTATCAAGATCACCCGCGATGCAGAAACCGATATGAACGAATTGGCAAGCGATATACTGGACCAGGTAGAAACCATGATAGCCAAAAGGGAACTGGGTATACCTACCCGTTTTCTTTATGACAGCAGCATGCCATTGGCCTTGAAACAATTACTGGGTAATTACTTCAGTATCCTGCCACAGGAAATGGTGCCGGGAGGCCGTTACCACAACCTGAAGGATTTAGCAGACCTGCCCATGCCGGTAAAGTCACCGCTGTTTACCTATCCTAAGCAGCCTTCGGCTCACCTGCCACAACTGGATAAGGTACCGCACCTGCTGGAAGAGGTATCACAAAGGGATATCATTCTCCATCCCCCTTACCAGCGATATGAGTACATTCTCCGTTTCTTTAATGAAGCGGCGACTGATCCCAATGTCAAAGAAATTTACATCACACTATATCGCATTGCAGCCAGTTCACAGATTGCCAATGCCCTTATCAGCGCTGCCCGCAACGGCAAGCAGGTAACGGTGTTCGTAGAGCTGAAAGCCCGTTTTGATGAAGCCAACAATATCCGTTGGGCCAAGAAGATGAAGGCAGCTGGTGTGAAGATCATCTATAGCATTCCGGGTTTGAAGGTGCATGCCAAGATTGCCCTGGTAAAACGAAAACGTGGCTACCAATGGGATTATGCCGGGCTGATGGCCACGGGTAATTTCAATGAAAGCACCGCCCGTTTTTATACAGATCATGTATTGCTCACAGCACATCCGGGTATTACCCAGGAACTGGAGCTGTTGTTCTTATATCTACAGGCCCGTCAGCAACCGGATAAGTACGATTACCTGGAATTCAATCACCTGCTGGTGGCGCAGTTTAACCTGAAGACCCGGTTCTCGGAGTTGATAGACAGGGAGATTGCGAATGTAAAAGCAGGTAAACCGGCACATATCACTATCAAGCTGAATAACTTGCAGGAAAAGGATATGATTGCCAAACTGTACGAAGCCAGCGAAGCAGGGGTACAGGTAGACCTCATCGCACGAAGCATCTGTTGTCTGCAACCCGACCAGCTTGAAAGCAGCAATATCAAAGTAAGAAGAATTGTAGACCGCTACCTGGAACATGCGCGGGTATTCATCTTCCATAATAATGGGGAAGAGGAAGTGTATATGGGTTCTGCAGACTGGATGAACCGCAATATCCACAGGCGTATAGAAGTGTGTTTTCCGGTATATGCAAAGGAACTGGCTGCTCAGCTGAAGGAGATTATCAATCTTCAACTGGCAGACAACACGAATGCAGTGATGCTGGATGCGCAGTTATACAATATACCTTTGACTCCTGAAAAGGGTGCCCCTGCTGTCAATGCCCAGCTGGGAATCTATCAATATATTCAATCACTGGAAAATGACCGTCATTAGTCGCATTTTCATCGCCTTACTGTGCCTTTGTGCCAATACTACTTTGTCCGCACAGGAAAAGCATACCCTGGACCTTGAGCATATCTATGATCCGGGTGCCGATGCTGCGGCAGACCTGGCAGCTATTCAGCAACAGGCAGCGGCTGCCAAAAAACATATATTGGTACAGGTAGGCGGCAACTGGTGCATATGGTGCAAGCGATTTTATAAATTTACGGAAGAGGATAGCACGTTGAAAAGCCTGCTGAAAAGGAACTTTATCGTATATCATCTGAACTATAGCAAGGAGAATAAGAACCTGCCTATATTGCAAAAGCTGGGTTATCCACAGCGTTTCGGTTTCCCGGTTATCGTGATCCTGGATGCAAAGGGCAACAGACTACATACACAGGATACCGGGTTACTGGAATCCGCAGATTCATATGATGAGAAGAAGATAGCGATGCTATTGAAGCAATGGGGCCCGGATGCACTCAACCCTGCTTATTACACTAATCAATGATAAAATTCCAACGTTTAGTAACACAGCCCTGGAAATTTTCCCTGTTTTTGTTGTATAAATTACCGGCAGCATGGCTGGCAGGGGTAAGGGTACAACAATTGACCCCTGCTGTTTGTATCACTTCCGTACCTTTCAGGTGGTTGTCACAGAATCCTTTTAAGTCTACCTATTTTGCCTGTTTGGCTATGGCGGCAGAAATGAGTACGGGATTGCCGGCTATGTGGTTTACTTCCGATGCGGCACCTGCCCGGGTATCCATGTTAGTAACGGGCATGCAGGCCAGCTTTCTGAAGAAAGCCTCTGGAAAGACTTATTTTACATGTGAAGAACTGGACGGGATGCAGGCAGCTATACAGCATGCAGTAGCTTCGGGGGAGCCTGTCGCCATCACCGTCAATACTACTGGCAAAAGCCACGATGGCACAGTAATTGCCACGTTCGCGATCACCTGGTCGTTTAAGAAACGCTGATAAAAATCAATCATTATGAAGATAGCCTTTCATGGGGCGGCACGAACTGTTACCGGTTCGAAACACCTGATTACATTAAAGAATGGGAAAAAGATCTTATTGGATTGTGGTATGTTCCAGGGTATGGGGAAGGACACAGATGCCATGAACTTTGACCTGGGTTTTGACCCTTCTACCGTCACCATGATGGTATTATCCCATGCACATATTGACCACACAGGACTTATTCCCCTGTTGGTTAAAAGGGGGTTTAAAGGCCATATCTTTTGTACCCCCGCTACATTCGACCTCACCCAGATCCTTTTGATGGACTCCGCCAGGATCCAGGAAGAGGATGTAAGGTTTACCAATAAAAAACGCCGGAAAATAGGATTGCCGCAGGAAGAGCCTTTGTATACAGTGGATGATGCAAAAAAGAGCATGTCTGTTTTCAAAAAGGTAAAGAGCTATAAAGAATGGCACAGAATAGATGACGAGGTGGAAGTGATGTTTACAGATGCGGGCCATATCATAGGTAGTGCGGCGGTGACCCTGCGTATAATAGAAGGGGGCAAACCAACGATCATTACTTTCAGTGGGGATATCGGCAGGTACAATGATGCGATCCTGAAATCGCCGGATACTTTTCCACAGGCAGATTACATACTCATGGAATCTACCTATGGCAGTACCCTTCATGCAGAGGCGGCACCAGGTACCGATGTTTTGCTGAATTATATACATGATACCTGTAAGGTGAAGAAAGGAAAGCTGATCATACCGGCATTCAGTGTAGGTCGTACTCAGGAATTGCTATATGCGCTGAATAAGGCGCAGCTGGATGGTAAGCTGCCAAAGGTGGATATCTTTGTGGATAGTCCGCTTTCCATGGAAGCGACAGAGGTGGTGACTGCTCATCCGGAGTTGTTTAATAAGACTGTAGCGAGGCTGTTGCAGTTCGATGACGATGTATTTGATTTTCCGGGGTTGCATTTTATAGAATCAGTGGATGAGTCAAAGAACCTCAATTTCCGTCAGGAACCGTGTGTGATCATTTCAGCCTCGGGTATGGCGGAAGCGGGTAGAGTAAAGCATCATATTGCTAATAATATCAGTGATACTAAGAATACCATCCTGATGGTGGGTTATTGTGAACCACAATCTTTGGGGGGCCGGTTGATGAGAGGAGCGAAAGAGGTATCAATTTATGGTACCCGCTATGAGGTGAGGGCAGAAGTGGGAAGTATCCGGTCGATGAGTGCCCATGGAGATTATGAGGACCTGAGCCAGTGGTTGTCTTGTCAGAACCCAAAGGAAGTGAAGAAGTTGTTTTTGGTGCACGGGGAGTATGAGGTGCAGCAGATATTCAGGAATTGGTTGTTGAAAAAGGGATTTGGGGATATAGAGGTGCCGGAAAGGCATTCTGAGGTTGGATTGGGGTAAGGTTTCTTCGAGTGTTGTTCGATTGTTCTTCGAGCGTTGTTCGACTGTTCTTCGTCGCTTGTTCGTCGCTTGTTCGACGCTTGTATATCTAAAACCCGGTTTTGCCTAACAGCAAAACCGGGTTTTTCTTTTAGTCCTTTAACTCACTGATCACTTTCTTAATATAATCATATTGCTTCATCAGGTCCGCTTTTTTATCAGCAGTTGCGATGGTTGCCTTGTCCAGTTTTCTCTTGGCCACAGGCTGCAGCATATTTACCATATAATTAGTCACCATCTTGTTATTGAAGGTTTTCACCATATCCCTGATCTGGCCGACGCCTTTGATCACGATATCAGCGTTATCCACATTTGCCAGGATTGTGATATACTGAATCGCATCTTCCACCTTTTCCTGACCACTTGCTTCATCAAAGGTTTTGGAAAAGAATGCGATGTCATCTTCATTCCCCTTTTTTGAATACACATTTGCAATTGCATTGCGCAGTGCTCCTTTAGAGGTAGCTTCCATTTGCTTCGCTAAAGTATAAGCTTTATCTGCATCAATAGATGAGAGGCTTGTCAGTGCCGCACCTGCAGCAGCATACGACTTGTCTTTAGTTGCTCCTTCGAACAGGGAGGCGTACTGATTCTCTCTCAGACTACCCAGTTGTCTCAGAGCTGCAGCACGTACTGTAGCATTGTTATCGTTCTTCGCAATTTGCTGTAATAAAGGCAGGGCGGCAGATTTTACTGCATCGTCGCTCATATTCAGCCCTTTAATAGCCAGAGAGCGAATTCCATAGAATTTATCTTTCAGGGCAGCAATTACCACCTTGCGGGCTCCGGTATTAGACTGATCTTTCAGACAAGCTTCCAGAGCTTCCCTGCGATCCAGGTAGTTAGGTGCATTGTTGAACTGGAAGATGTAGGTGTTCAGGTCTCTGTGATCAGCGATATCAGCCAGCAGTACTTTGTCCGCATCTACATTCACCAGGTCTGGTTTGGTTGTATAAGGGAAAGTGAAGGAAGCCGTTTTATCGGTCACATTCACCAGGTGACGTTCTGTTTTACCACCTGCATAGATATCAATTGCCATTGGCAACTGGAATATCTTTCCGGATTCCTGGGTCTGGGTGATATTGACAGTCACGGTTTTAGCTCCGTCATTGTATTGGTAGCTTACATCCAGTTTAGGGAAACCATCGCCAAAATACCATTGGTTAAAGAACCAGTTCAGGTCCTCACCGGTTACTTCTTCAAAGGCCAGGCGCAGCTGATGAGCTTCAGCAGGTTTGAAGGCATTGGTCTTCAGGTAGAGGTTCAGGGATTTGAAGAAGGCGCTATCACCTACAACATTGCGAAGCATGTGCAGGATACGGCCACCTTTCTGGTAGCTCACAGCGTCGAACATATCTTCCTTGTCATGGTAATGGAAACGCACCAGGTCACGGTCACCGGCATATTCGGCGAACTGCTTATAGCTTTCCATAGCTTCCAGCGCATGTGCGTCAGCTTCGTCTTTACCATATTTATGTTCCAGCCAAAGGTATTCACTGTAGTCGGCAAAAGACTCATTCAGGGTCAGGTTGCTCCATGACTCAGCTGTTACCAGATCACCAAACCAGTGATGGAAGAGTTCGTGGGCGATAACAGATTCATTGTAATTGTTATTATCCAGCAGTTCTCTGTCTGTTTTCTGTACGAAATCGCCATGCAGGGTGGCGGTGGTATTTTCCATAGCACCGGATACATAGTCTCTTACTACAATCTGGGCATACTTAGGCCATGCATACTCATAGCCAAGGATGTTGGAATAGAAGGTGAGCATTTCGGGGGTATTACCGAAAATGGCTTTAGCGTATGGTTCATAGGCTTTTTCCACATAGTAGCTCACTTCTTTGCCACGCCATTGTTCCTTTACGATAGCGAATTCACCTACTGCCATCATGAACAGGTAAGGGGAGTGGGGTAGGTCCATCTTCCAGGTATCGGTACGGGTACCATCCGGGTTATTCTTTTGGCTTACCAGTTTACCATTGGAGAGGGTCACGTATTTCTTTTCGACAGTCATACTGATCTCTTCGGTACATTTCTGGGCGGTCTTATCAATAGTAGGGAACCATACAGAGTTGGATTCGGTTTCACCCTGTGTCCAGATCTGGATTGGCTTATTTTTGTCCGTGCCATCAGGATTGATAAAATACAGGCCTTTGGCGTCAGTGATAGCTGCGCTGCCGGAGGCACTGATTTCTTCTGGTCTGGCCACATAATCTATATATACAGTATACGATTCGGTGCGGCCATATACTTTATCCAGTTGGATATGCAGCTGGGTGCTGTCGTAAGTATACTTCAATGGGGTGTTTTTACCACCTTTTACAAGTGCAACGGTTTTGATATCCATACCTTTGGCATCCAGGGTCAGGGAATCGGTAGCATAGAAGTGAGGCTTAAGGGTCAGCCAGGCTTTACCATACAGATATCTTTTGGCGTAATCAAAGCGGACATCTAGTTTAGTATGGGAGAGGTCGTTCACTCTTGTTGCAGTGGCTCTGTAGATCTTCAGCAGAGGATCATTGGCATTGTCTGGTTGCTGTGCATAAGCGGGGGAATAACACATGCTTCCAGTCAGACATACTACCAGCAGGCCTTTTAGTGCTTGCTTTAAAGATTTAGACATTGTAAGAAATTGATTTTTGCAACGAATTAACGAGTATTCTTAGAAATATTTGGATTTTGGGTTGTTAATATTGGTATAAACGGGATAATTGGCGATAATAAGGGATACAAAAACATCTTCCTTTCCGAAAAATATTTAAAAGCCCCCTTCCTTGCTGCCGCAAGGCTCCTAAAAAAAGCTATTTTTGTCTCAGTTCAGATAAAACAACTTATGATCAAAGCAATCGTAAATGGCACCACGTCATTTGCAATCAATACGGCACCTGAGGGGCTCTCCTGCAATGGGCAGGCCGTACAATGGTCTGGGCTGGAATTGCCTACCGGCAATTATAGTGTAATATTGGATGGGCGGAGTTATACAGCTCAGGTCATCAACATAGACAAAGACGCAAAAAAGGTAAAAGTCCTGATTGAGCAACAGGCATACGAGGTCGCTATCGAAGAGCCGATAGACCAGCTGCTGGCAGCCATGGGTATCAACCAAGGTGCCACTCGCAAGGTAAACGATATTAAGGCCCCAATGCCCGGAATGGTACTGAAAGTATTGGTTTCGCCAGGCCAGGAAATTAAGAAAGGCGATCCGGTACTTATTCTGGAAGCCATGAAAATGGAGAATGTATTTAAGGCAACTGCAGATGCAATCGTTAAGGAAATCAAGGTTTCTGAACGAACAGCTGTTGAAAAAGGGGAGGTCCTCGTTATATTGGAATAGTATTTGTTTTCTAAGCAGCCGCGTGGGTTTTGATGAACACCCTTCCGGGGTTATATTATATTTCTATGATTAAGTATTTGAAAAAATCTTTATTGATACCGTGCCTTCTTCTGATCGCATTGCAGATGACAGCTCAGGATAAGCAGTACTATATTTATATACAAAGCGAAAGGTCTCAGCCTTTCTATGTACGCTTTGATGGAAAATTACTCAGCTCTTCCGATAAAGGCTATCTCATTATTTCCAAACTGCCTGCTGGTACAGCCAATATGCGTATTGGATTTGCAAAAAGTGAAGTACCCGAACAACAGTACCTGGTAAAAGTTGGAGGTTCCAATGACCAGGGGTACCTGTTGAAACAGGATGGCTTATATAATTTAGTGACATTTGCCGCCACCAGGCCTGTGAAGAAGGGAGAAGAACCGGCAGTAGCAGCAGCGCCTGCGCCTGTAGTGGAAACACCGGCACCAGCACCTGCTCCGGTTACAGAAGTGCCGGCACCAGCTCCTGTTGAGACAGCAGTAACACCTGCTTCTCCTGCTCCGGAGCCGCAAAAGGCCATGATGGATTCTATGCAAAAGGATCTGGCAGCAGCTTTCCCAAATAAAGAAGCAGGAGTTACAGTAGGTCCTGGTACCCGTCCGGTAAAACCAACCAACAAGTTTTCAGAATCCCTGGATAGGGTCGTAAAAGATGACAGACCCGAGGAACCACTGGTAGATCCGAATGCCGGAACAGGTATGATCCTGGCACCTGCCAAGGATACCACATTGGCTGTTCAGCAACATGAAGAAAAGAAAGGACGTAAGAAACGCAGGGATAGAGAACCACTTACAGAAGAAGAACAACAGATCCTTGCTGATGTAATGGCGGAAGAACATAAGGCAGCAGCAACATCTGCACCAGCAGCAGATCTGACTGTTACTACTGATACTGCAGTAACGGTTGTGGCAGAATCGGCACCGGCTCCAGCTCCTGTTGTAACAGAAGATGCAGCAATACCTGATAAGAAAGCTAAGAAAGCAAAGAAGAAAAAATCAGATGATCCTGCTTTTATCGATTTTCAGGATGGTAGCAATGCACAGGCAACACCTTCAGCCGCTGTAGATGTTGCTACTGTATCAGTTGCTTCTGCCGTAGAAGAACCAGCACCAGCTCCTGTTTCTAAGAAGAAAAAGCGTAAAACAGATACAGAAGAGCGTCCTAATAATGTATTGACAGACGATTCTTCCGGTTATGCGGTATCTGATCTTAATATTGATCATACCAGCAAAAAAGACCGTAAAAAGAAGAAGCAGGATGTTGAGGAAGGAGCAGTAGCTGCTGCTGAAGTGCCTGCAGTAGCTACAGAAGACACAAAGAAGTCTTCCTCGTCAGTGAAAATGATTAATTCTGATTGTGGAAAGGTAATGGATGAAGATGCGTTCCGTAAGCTGCTCCGCAAGTTTGTAGGAGGAAAGGATGATGATGGAATGATAGATGCATTTAAGAAACAGACGAAGGGGTATTGTCTGGAGACGTCCCAGGTAAAGACGCTGGTACAGCTGTTGGGTACAGATGATAGTCGTTACCGTTTATTGGATCAGGCATATCCTAAGGTATACGATTCAGAGCATTTCGCAGCTTTGGAAAGTGTACTCTCCGACAGTTATTATAAAGGTCGCTTCAAGGCAATGGTCCACAGATAAGCACCTCATCAGATAAAGGCAGAAGGCCACAGGTTGAATTTCAACCTGTGGCCTTCTGCTTTTTGCGTCTTACCTTCGCGGCATTATGAGATATTTTATAGAAGTAGCGTACAAAGGGACCCAGTTCGGTGGCTTTCAGATCCAGGACACAGCACATACGGTGCAGGCTGAAATAGATCGGGCTATTAGTCTGCTCATGCGGGAGAAAGTGGAGACGACGGGATCCAGTCGTACAGATGCAGGAGTACATGCTTTGCAGAACTTTCTGCACTTTGATATTGCGCAACCTTTGCATCCGCAATTCATCTATAAGGTAAATGCGATCCTGTCACGCGATATTGTATTAAAGCAGGTATATGCGGTAAGCGATGAAGCGCATTCCCGCTTCGATGCCCTGAACCGTGCTTATAAATATACCTTATACACACAGAAAGATCCTTTTATGCAGGATAGGGGATACTTCTATCCCTATAGTCTGGACTTTGACCTGCTGCAGGAAGCAGCGGGTATATTAAAGACCTATGAGAACTTCATGACTTTTAGTAAGCGGAACACGCAGGTGAGAACTTATAACTGTAATATCATGGAATCAGCGTGGACGAAAGAGGACGGACATATAGTATATCGGGTACGGGCAAATCGTTTTTTGAGAGGAATGGTGCGGGGAATGGTAGGTACGATGCTGAGAGTAGGGCGTGGAAAGCTGACGATAGAGGGGTTCAGGAAAGCGATAGAGATGAGGGATTGTACGTATGCTGACTTCGCAGTACCGCCTCAGGGTTTGTTTTTAATGCAGGTAGCATATCCATCTGGGTTACTTGATAAAGGAATTTTTTAAAATATAATTTTGATTTTCAGAGAGTTAAGTGTGCTGTGCCAGCTATCTTTCAAAAAAGATTTTGCAGTAAAGAAAAAAGTCCTACTTTTGCATCCCGCTTTGATAGAAAGCACAGCACAAAAAGCTCTTTATTTATCCGTTTTGCAACAAGCTATAACTCTCACC
>NZ_CP139247.1:1987500-1992500 GCF_034087045.1 Chitinophaga sancti
AAGTACTTCGAACAGAAGAGTGAAATAGTACCTGAAACCGTGCGCCTACAAGCGGTCGGAGCCTGTTACAGGGTGACGGCGTGCCTTTTGCATAATGAGCCTACGAGTTACTCCTCACTGGCAAGGTTAAGCACTTAAGTTGCGGAGCCGTAGCGAAAGCGAGTTCTAACAGAGCGCAATATAGTCAGTGGGGGTAGACGCGAAACTTTGTGATCTATCCATGGGCAGGTTGAAGGTTTGGTAACACAAACTGGAGGACCGAACTCATTAGCGTTGAAAAGCTATGGGATGACCTGTGGATAGGGGTGAAAGGCCAATCAAACTGAGAGATAGCTCGTTTCCCCGAAATGTTTTTAGGAACAGCCTCGTATACAGAGTTATCATAGAGGTAGAGCTACTAATTGGGCTAGGGGGCTTCACCGCCTACCAAACCCTAATAAACTCCGAATGCTATGATATTATCTACGGGAGTGAGGCTGTGGGCGCTAAGGTCCATGGCCGAGAGGGAAATAACCCAGATTAACAGCTAAGGTCCCTAATCGTATGTTAAGTTGAACAAACGCAGTTCAAATCCTATAACAGCCAGGATGTTGGCTTGGAAGCAGCCATTCATTTAAAGAGTGCGTAACAGCTCACTGGTCGAGGGTTTGAGCACGGAAAATAATCGGGCATCAAACATACAACCGAAGCTTTAGGATTATCGTAAGATAATCGGTAGGGGAGCATTCTAAACTGCATTGAAGGTGTATCGCGAGATATGCTGGAGCGTTTAGAAAAGAAAATGTAGGCATAAGTAACGATAAAATAGGTGAAAAACCTATTCGCCGTAAGACTAAGGGTTCCTGATCAACGCTAATCGGATCAGGGTTAGTCGGGTCCTTAGGCAAAGCCGAGAGGCGTAGCTGATGGCAAACTGGTGAATATTCCAGTACCTGCTATAATTTCGATGGGGTAACGGAGTAGTGAACAGACCGCGCACTTACGGAATAGTGCGTTAAAGGGTGTAGTTATATTTTTTGTAGGTAAATCCGCAAGAGATGATGAACCTGATAGTACAGTAAAGCTTCGGCCGCACTGATAGTGTCTCTAATCAGACTTCCAAGAAAAACCTCTAAGGTTAGGTTATAGCAGCCCGTACCGTAAACCGACACAGGTAGTCGAGGAGAGTATCCTCAGGCGCTCGAGTGATCCGTGGTAAAGGAACTAGGCAAATTGACGCTGTAACTTCGGGATAAGGCGTACCGCAGTAATGCGGTCTCAGTAAAATGGTCCAACCAACTGTTTAACAAAAACACAGGGCCCTGCAAAATCGAAAGATGACGTATAGAGCCTGATACCTGCCCGGTGCTGGAAGGTTAAGGAAGGATGTTCGGGGTAACCCAAAGCTTCTGACTGAAGCCCCAGTAAACGGCGGCCGTAACTATAACGGTCCTAAGGTAGCGAAATTCCTTGTCGGGTAAGTTCCGACCTGCACGAATGGTCTAATGAGTTGGACACTGTCTCTACCACGAGCTCGGTGAAATTGTAGTATCGGTGAAGATGCCGGTTAATCGCAACGGGACGGAAAGACCCCGTGAACCTTCACTACAACTTAACATTGATTTTGAACCACAGATGTGTAGGATAGTTGGGAGACTATGAAGCAGCTTCGCCAGGAGTTGTGGAGTCAACGTTGAAATACCAACCTTCTGTTGTTTAGAGTCTAACCCGGTAACGGGGACATTGTTTGGTGGGTAGTTTGACTGGGGTGGTCGCCTCCTAAAAAGTAACGGAGGCTCGCAAAGGTACCCTCAGTACGGTTGGTAATCGTACGCAGAGCGCATTAGTAAAAGGGTGCTTGACTGTGAGGCTGACCAGCCGAGCAGGAGCGAAAGCTGGCTAAAGTGATCCGGTGGTTCTGCATGGAAGGGCCATCGCTCAAAGGATAAAAGGTACTCCGGGGATAACAGGCTGATCTCCCCCAAGAGCTCATATCGACGGGGAGGTTTGGCACCTCGATGTCGGTTCGTCACATCCTGGGGCTGGAGAAGGTCCCAAGGGTTCGGCTGTTCGCCGATTAAAGTGGCACGTGAACTGGGTTCAGAACGTCGCAAGACAGTTCGGTCCCTATCTGTTGTGATCGTTAGTAAATTGCGGGGACATGACCTTAGTACGAGAGGACCGGGTCGTACGTACCGCTGGTGTATCGGTTGTGCCGCCAGGTGCAGTGCCGAGTAGCTATGTACGGAAAGGATAAACGCTGAAAGCATCTAAGCGTGAAACCTACCTCAAGATGAGTTTACTTTTAAGGGCCGTCGGAGACTACGACGTTGATAGGCTACAGGTGTAAGGGTGGTAACATCGAAGCCGAGTAGTACTAATTGCCCGTAAGCTTTAATTTTATTTATATTGTATTATAACTTTCCCAATATGCAACTTATTGCGTTACCGTCATGGTAACAAAAAGATCTTCAAGATCTTATGGTGGTTTTGCCAAGGGTGTTCACCTCTTCCCATTCCGAACAGAGAAGTTAAGCCCCTTATGGCCGATGGTACTGCACCACAATGCGGGAGAGTAGGTAGCTGCCATATTTATTAGAAAGCCTCTGAATGTATTTTCAGAGGCTTTTTTATCCCTTCTTAGGAAATTACACCACACATCTATACCGCTACTACGGTAAAAAAAAAGTCTGGTTATTTTTTGTTGATAGAAAGTAAAGATTGTATCTTTGCCATCCGCTCGAAAAAACGAGTAATAAAGTTCTTTGTTCATACAGATTTTTAACGAAGCTGCTTTTCAATTATCCAGGTTCAAACTGAAATAAAAAAGAGAAAAAACTTCAAAAAAGATTTGGCAAAAATGAAATAATCACTACCTTTGCAACCCCAACGCAAACGACGCGAAACGGGAAGTTCTTAAAAAGGTAATGATAAGCTAAGATGTACGAGCCGCAAGGGTTCACACGGATCGGATCCGAAACATCAACAAGTCTTAGAAATAAGATAAGCTCTTTGACATATTGGGAAAAAAAGTTGTAATACAGTATACAATTTGAAAGATATTTAAAGCGAATAAGGGCGCATGGCGGATGCCTTGGCTTTAGGAGGCGAAGAAGGACGTGGTAAGCTGCGATAAGCTACGGGGAGATGCAAACGATCGTTACATCCGTAGATTTCCGAATGGGACAACCCAGTACACTGAAGGTGTATTATCCGAAAGGAGGCCAACGCAGGGAACTGAAACATCTAAGTACCTGCAGGAAAAGAAAATAAATTAATGATTCCCTAAGTAGTGGCGAGCGAACGGGGAAGAGCCCAAACCGTGGTGGCGTGCTGCCACGGGGTTGTAGGACTACTTTTAGAAAGTCAGATCAAGTTGAATCATCTGGAAAGATGAGCCATAGCAGGTGATAGCCCTGTAGACAGAAATTCTGATGGACGTGTAGTATCCTGAGTAGCGCGGGACCGGAGGAATCCTGTGTGAAACTGCCAGCACCATCTGGTAAGGCTAAATACTCCCTAAAGACCGATAGTGAACCAGTACCGTAAGGGAAAGGTGAAAAGTACTTCGAACAGAAGAGTGAAATAGTACCTGAAACCGTGCGCCTACAAGCGGTCGGAGCCTGTTACAGGGTGACGGCGTGCCTTTTGCATAATGAGCCTACGAGTTACTCCTCACTGGCAAGGTTAAGCACTTAAGTTGCGGAGCCGTAGCGAAAGCGAGTTCTAACAGAGCGCAATATAGTCAGTGGGGGTAGACGCGAAACTTTGTGATCTATCCATGGGCAGGTTGAAGGTTTGGTAACACAAACTGGAGGACCGAACTCATTAGCGTTGAAAAGCTATGGGATGACCTGTGGATAGGGGTGAAAGGCCAATCAAACTGAGAGATAGCTCGTTCTCCCCGAAATGTTTTTAGGAACAGCCTCGTATACAGAGTTATCATAGAGGTAGAGCTACTAATTGGGCTAGGGGGCTTCACCGCCTACCAAACCCTAATAAACTCCGAATGCTATGATATTATCTACGGGAGTGAGGCTGTGGGCGCTAAGGTCCATGGCCGAGAGGGAAATAACCCAGATTAACAGCTAAGGTCCCTAATCGTATGTTAAGTTGAACAAACGCAGTTCAAATCCTATAACAGCCAGGATGTTGGCTTGGAAGCAGCCATTCATTTAAAGAGTGCGTAACAGCTCACTGGTCGAGGGTTTGAGCACGGAAAATAATCGGGCATCAAACATACAACCGAAGCTTTAGGATTATCGTAAGATAATCGGTAGGGGAGCATTCTAAACTGCATTGAAGGTGTATCGCGAGATATGCTGGAGCGTTTAGAAAAGAAAATGTAGGCATAAGTAACGATAAAATAGGTGAAAAACCTATTCGCCGTAAGACTAAGGGTTCCTGATCAACGCTAATCGGATCAGGGTTAGTCGGGTCCTTAGGCAAAGCCGAGAGGCGTAGCTGATGGCAAACTGGTGAATATTCCAGTACCTGCTATAATTTCGATGGGGTAACGGAGTAGTGAACAGACCGCGCACTTACGGAATAGTGCGTTAAAGGGTGTAGTTATATTTTTTGTAGGTAAATCCGCAGAGAATGATGAACCTGATAGTACAGTAAAGCTTCGGCCGCACTGATAGTGTCTCTAATCAGACTTCCAAGAAAAACCTCTAAGGTTAGGTTATAGCAGCCCGTACCGTAAACCGACACAGGTAGTCGAGGAGAGTATCCTCAGGCGCTCGAGTGATCCGTGGTAAAGGAACTAGGCAAATTGACGCTGTAACTTCGGGATAAGGCGTACCGCAGTAATGCGGTCTCAGTAAAATGGTCCAACCAACTGTTTAACAAAAACACAGGGCCCTGCAAAATCGAAAGATGACGTATAGAGCCTGATACCTGCCCGGTGCTGGAAGGTTAAGGAAGGATGTTCGGGGTAACCCAAAGCTTCTGACTGAAGCCCCAGTAAACGGCGGCCGTAACTATAACGGTCCTAAGGTAGCGAAATTCCTTGTCGGGTA